>NZ_JBWKZH010000038.1:0-56697 GCF_059424305.1 Hydrogenophaga sp. GW456-12-10-14-TSB4
TCGGCGTTGTTGATGGGGAAGACGCATTCGGCGGCGACCGCGTCCTGGTACAGCGGGATGGGGATGGCGCCCAGCGACTGCGCGGCCAGCATGGTGGCGTACAGGCGCGGCCGGTTGGCACCGATGACCACCATGTGCTCGCCGCGCTGCAGGCCCGCCTGGTGCAGCCCGCACGCCAGCTGTTCCACCAGCTGCGCCATGCCCGACCACGTCGTCGTCTGCCAGATCCCGTATTCCTTCTCGCGCATCGCCGGGCGGTCGCCGTGCTCGGCCGCCTGTGCCAGCAGCCATCGGGGGAAAGTCGTGTTCACAGGGGTCCTACCTTGGCAACGCGGGAAGCTTGAAAACAGGTCGCGGCGCGCTCGACATCGGCCCGCAGCGCGACGTCCTGCACCAGGGCCATGACGCCCTTGCAATAGGTCCACTGCTCGGTGTTCACCGAGGCGCCCAGCTCAACGGCCTCTTTCAGCCGAAGCAGCGCCAGCCGCCGGTGTTTGAACTTGATGCTGCGGTCCAGCAGCGCCAGCGCGATCACCTGGCTCTGGAGCCTGAGCGAGGGTTCGGCCTGGGCGCCGCTGCCGGCCCGCGCCAGGCGCTTGAGAGAGCGCAGGCGCTGCCGCCCCCGCCCCTGCAGCGGTGCTTCCGAGAGCAGGCCCATCACGCGCCCTCGCCCGCCACCGGCTCGACGGACCGGTCCAGCACATAGACCGTGCCGTGCAACAACGCGATGTGCTCGTCGTCGCGCGCCCGGGTGATCTTCACCTGGTAGCTGCCGATCTTGCGCGAGCGCGAGACCTCGTAGGCGTGCGCCACCAGCCACTCGCCCTCCTCCACCGCCGTGGAGATGCTGAGCTGGCCGTCCACCAGGGTGGCGATCTTTCCGTGCGAGTTGCAGGCCAGGCCGAGCGCCATGTCGCCCAACGCAAAGAGCGCGCCACCGTGGCACCGGTCGTTGAAGTTCATGTGCTTGCGCATCACCTTCATGCGCAGCGTGGTGCTGCCCATCGACGCCGACACGAGTTCAATGCCGAGCAGCCGGGCCATGTTGTCGCCCGCGATGCAGCGGGAGACCAGGTTGTAGGCCGCCTTGGCACCGCCAGCCGCGTGCCGCCGGCCCCGCTCGCTTCGCGCGTCGAGCCAGTCCACCAGCTCGTCGATGCCCTCGTCACGGGGGGCCGACACGCACCTGACCTGCGGCGCCTCGGCCTGCGAACGCCTCAGCGTCAACATGGCCAGCAGCTCGGACTCGGTCTTTCGCGCATCGGGCAGGTCGGCCTTGGTCACGACAAAGAGGTCGGCAATTTCCAGCACGCCCGCCTTGATGGCCTGCACATCGTCCCCGAGGCCCGGTGGGCACACCACGAGGCGGGTGTCGGCAAAGCGCGTGATCTCCACCTCGGACTGGCCCGCACCCACGGTCTCGACGATCACGACGTCGAAGCCCGAGGCGTCGAACAGGTCGATGACATCCCCCGCCGCCACGGACAGGCCGCCGAGATGGCCGCGGGAGGCGAGCGAGCGGATGAAGACACCCTCGTCGCTCTGGCGCTCTCCCATGCGGATGCGGTCACCCAGGACCGCACCGCCGGTGAACGGGCTGGAAGGATCGATGGCCACGACGGCGACCGTCCTGCCCTTCTGCCTCAGGCCCTTGATCAGCGACGACACCAGCGTGGACTTGCCACCGCCGGGTGGCCCGGTGACGCCGATGACGTGCGCGCGGCCTTGCGATGCCGCGATGGCGCGGCGCACCTCGTAGGCGGTCTCGCCGCCGTTCTCGAGCGCGCTGATGGCCCGGGCAATCGAGCGCCGGTCGCCGGCCAGCACCTTCTGGATGGACATGTTGCTCACGGCGATCACACCACCGTCAACGGATGTCCGAAGCCCAGTTCCTTGCGCAAGGTGCCGCAGATTTCGCCGTGCGTGGCACCGACCTCCGCCGCGGCCACCACATGCTCGAACACGTTGGACTTGGCCGTGTTGGCCGACCGCGCCAGGGCGGCGATCGCCTTGTCGACGTCCGCGTTGGAGCGCGACTTCTTGAAGTCGGCCAGGCGGCGCAGGTAGGACTGCATGCGCTCGGCGTCGGGGTACTCCAGCGACGGGTAGGTCGCGGGGTCTTCCTCGACCTGGTAGGCGTTGACACCCACGATGGTCTGCTCACCGGCATCGACCTTCTTCTGGAAGGCCAGCGCCGATTCGCCGATCATGCGCTGCACGATGCCCTTTTCCACCGCCTGGTACATGCCGCCGGCCTCATCGATCATCGAGATGATCGCGTTGATCTTCGTCTCCATGTCGTTGGTGAGCGACTCCACGTAGTAGGAGCCGCCCAGCGGGTCGATGACGTCCGTCAGGTGGGCCTCTTCCCGCAGGATGTTCTGCGTGGCCACCGCGATGCGGGCGGCCTCGGCGGTGGGCGTGGAGAACACCTCGTCGTAGCCGTCCGTGTGGAGCGATTGCAGGCCGCCGAAGATGCCGGCCATGGCCTGCGCCGTGACCCGCGCGACGTTGTTGAGCGGCTGCTGGCGCGTCAGGTCCACGCCCGAGGTCTGCCCATGGAACTTGAACCGCCAGGAACGCGGGTCCTTGGCGCCGAAGCGCTCGCGGCACAGCCGGGCCCAGATGCGGCGACCGGCGCGGAACTTGGCCACCTCTTCAAAGAAGCTGACCGAGACGTCGAAGAAGAAGGTGAAGCGCGGCAGGAACTGGTCGGGGTCCATGCCGCTGGCGATGCAGTCTTCCGCGTACTGGATGCCGGAGCAAAGCGTGAACGCCATGGCCTCGGCCGGGGTCGCGCCGGCCTGTTGCATGTGCTGGCCGACGATGGACAGCGGGTTCCAGCCGGGCACATGCTTGTTCGCGAACGCGATGTGGTCCACGATGACCCGGCGCGCGCCCTGCAGCGCGAGGCGGAAGAACATGTGGTTCGCGACGAAATGGGAAATGCAATCGCTCTGGTTCGAGGTGCCGGTGATCTTGGTCCACGGCACGCCACGGCGCTTGGCCACCGCGAGCTCGAAGGCCAGCAGCGTGAAGGGCGAGGGGTCGTTCATGGCGGTGGAGAGCTTGCCGATGGGCACACCATCCAGGGCGACCCGCATGTCTTCCACGTGGTTGATGACCGTTCCGCAGGTGCCCAGCAACTCCGACGGCACGTCGTCGGCGTCGTAGCCCCGGAACACCGAGTTGCAGGGGATCAGCGACAGGGCCGAGGCGCCGAGGTCGAGGATCTCCTTGACCCGCAGGTTGTAGTCCTCGGGCACGCCCAGGCCGATGAGCTGGCGCTGGGACCAGCTGCGACCCCGGTACATGGTGGCGTAGATGCCCCGCGTGTACGGGTACTGGCCGGGATAGCCCAGCGCTTCGTCATACGGTGCTGCGCCGGTCTGGTCCTGCGGGGTGTACAGCGGCTTGATGCCGATGCCGGAGCGGTTGTAGGTGGTGGCGTCGCCCGCCACACCCTGGGCGAATTCGGTTTCCCATTGGGCCTGGCCGTTCATGTCGAGGCTCCCAGCAAGGCGCGGCGCTTCTCGGACAGCGCGCGCACCGACACCACCACATCGTCCAGCGAGGTGCCGGGGTGAAACACCTGGGCCACGCCGCAGTCCAGCAGCGTCGATTCGTCCTTGGCCGGCACGATGCCGCCGACGATGACCTGCACATCCGACAGACCCGCCTCCTTCAGCGCGGCCATCAGCTTGGGCACGATGAGGTGGTCGGTGGCGAGCGAGGAAATGCCGATGACGTCGGCGTCCTCTTCCATCGTGAGCTTGACGACGGTGGGAATCTCCTGCCACGGCGGCGTGTAGATCACCTCCATGCCCGCATCGCGCAGGCAGGCCGCGATCACGCGGCTGCCTCGGTCATGTCCGTCAAAACCAATCTTCGTGACGATCACCCTAGGGGGACGTTCGGCCATCTTGTATTTCCTTCACTAGCCCCACAAACTTTCGCGCGAGAACGCGTGGGGAATCGCGTCCGTCGGGGTTGAACCAGAGCACCGCCCAGTTGAGCGCGCCAATCAGCATCAGACGAAGGGCACGCCGGTCCGTGCCCGCAGAGAGCGGCAGCTGCGCCACGGTGGTGCGGAAGACCTGTTCGTAGCTTTCGCGGAGTTCCCGCAGACGATCCGCGGCCTGGGGAATGTCGTCCGGCAACACGCGGATCAGCACCTGGGCGTAGTCGCTGTCGCGCAGGACGACTTCCAGATGCGCCCGGCACAGCACCTCCAGCCGCACCCACGGGTCGGTTTCCTTCTGCAGGGCTTCGGCCGTCGTCTTCTCCAGCTCCAGCACGCCGGCCTGGTAGACCGCCAGCAGAAGCTCCTCCTTGGAGGGGAAGTGGTAGTAGAGCGACCCTGGCTTCATGTCGACCTCGACGGCGATGTCGCGCATGGAAGTCGCGGCGTATCCACGCCGCGCGAAGAGGCGCGCGGCGGCATCCAGAAGTTCAGGCAAACGGTTGTCGGCTCGGGGCGGTCGAGTGGATTTGGTCGTTGTCATGAAAAGCGATCGTTCGTTAGGTTTATTGTGAAGTTGGCGGAACCTGTTGTCAACGGAGTTGACCTTCGGGGAATCCCTGAGACAGGTGTCGCCACGGCCATGGCCCTGCCGGCGTCCGGCCACGGGCCCTTTGAATTCAAACAGACTTCGGTCGGCGGGCCGAGGCGGTGGCATGAATCTCGCTCTGGACATTGGACGTCCAACAACCCGCCCACTTTTGGGGACGTCCAGACATCATGTCCGCCGACATTCAACTCAGAAACCTTTCCCGCCGCTTCGGTGCCACGGTCGCGCTCGATGCGGTCGATCTCGACATCGCCGCCGGCCAGTTCATCGCCCTGGTCGGGCCATCGGGCTGCGGCAAGACCACGCTGCTGCGCATGGTGGCCGACCTGGAACAACCCTCCGGCGGCTCGGTGCGGATCGGCGGCCTGCCGCCCGCCACCGTGCGGCGCCAGCGCAAGCTGGGACTGGTGTCGCAGCGCCCGGCCGTGCTGCCCTGGAAGCGCGCCATCGAGGATGTCGAGTTCACCCAGAAGGTGACCGGCCGGGCCGGCCTGCCCGCGCGCGGCCTGCTGCGCGACTTCGGTCTGGCGGGCCATGAAGAGAAGATGCCGCACCACCTCTCGGGCGGCATGCTGCAGCGCGTGAACTTCGCCTCGGCCATCGCGCACGACCCCGAGGTGCTGCTGATGGACGAACCCTTCTCCGCGCTCGACGAGATGAAACGCGAGGAACTGGGCCTGTGGCTGGGCACCGAACTGGCCACGCGCCCCAAGACCGTGCTGTTCGTCACCCACCATGTCGATGAAGCCGTGCTGCTGGCCGATCGCGTGATCGTGTTTTCACCGGCGCCGGGCCGCATCCTGGCCGACATCACCGTGCCCTCGCCGCGCCCTCGCACGGCGGCCTTCCGCACCGATCCGCAATTCGTGGCCCTCACCGACCGCATCCGCGGCCTGCTGTTCGGCCAATGGAGGGCCGCCGCATGAACACCACCACCGTGACCCCTCCCGCCGTCGCACCGGCACCGCCGGCCGCTGCGGCGCTCACCCTGTTGCGGCGCGTGCTGAGGATCGTTTCGCGCATCGCCTTGCCGATCGTCTCCATCCTCGGCCTGTGGTACCTGGCCATCGCGTTCTCGGGCCTGCCGGAGTTCGTGATCCCGCGCCCCACGCAGGTGCTGGCGGTGCTGACGCAGGAGACCTCGTTCGTGACGCAGCACCTGGTGGTCACGCTGCGCGCGGCGGCCATCGGCTTCCTGCTCGCCAACGTGGTCGGCATCGGCCTGGCGGTGCTGTTCACCTCGTTGCCGATGTTCAACCGCCTGCTGATGCCGGCGGCCATCACCATCCGCAACGTGCCCTATGTGGCGCTGGCCTCGGTGCTGGTGCTGGCGGTGGGCGACGGCCTGTGGACCAAGGTGATGATCGTCACCATCGCCGGCTTCTTCCCCGTGCTGGTCAACACGATGCGCGGCCTGGCGGCGGTGGACACCGTGGTGCTCGACCGCATGCGCATCCTCGACGTGAGCCCCTGGAAGGTGTTCCTCAAGGTCCGGCTGCCGTATTCGGTCCCGTACATCCTCGCGGCGCAGGAGATCACGGGCAGCGGCAGCATCATCGTCGCGGTGGCCGCCGAGTGGATGATTTCCTCCGAAGGCCTGGGCTACGTGATCAACCGCGCGATGGCCCAGTACCGCGGCGACCAGGTCTATGCCGTGGCGCTGCTCGCCGCCGTGCTGTCCTATGCGATCTACATGCTGGTCCAGCTGATCGGCGCGCGCATCAACTGGAGCGAGCGCAGCCGCAACGGCGGCAAGTGACGCCTCTGCCCGACCCATCCCCTTTTCCGAACGTCCCTTCCGATCCTCAAGGAGCTCCACCATGCGCGCACCCTTCATCCGGCTCGCCGCCACCCTGGCCGTCGGCATCACCACCTGGAGCGGCGCCGCCGCGCAGGCCCCGACCGAAGACATCCGAATCGCGCTCTCCTGGCTGCGCAACGGCCAGTACGCCGCGCTCATGGTGGCCGATGCCAAGGGCTACTTCGCCGAAGAGGGCATCAAGGTCAGCTTCATCGACGGCGGCCCGGGCAAGAACCCCATCCCCACGGTGGGCGTGGGCCAGGCTCAGTTCGGCGTCATGGCCCATTCGTTCATCATGTCCGCGCGCCTGGCCCCGTCGCCGGTGGACGTGGTGGCCATCGGCGCGCTGATCCAGGAGCTGCCGTACGTGTACATCGGCCTGGGCAACCCCGGCGACCCGGAACCCACGCCGAAGGATCTCGAAGGCAAACGCGTGGGCATCCAGGCCGATGGCGAGATGTTTCTGAAGGCCCTGGCCAAACGCAACAACCTCGATCTGTCGAAGATCAAGGTCGAGACCGTGCTGGCCAACGCCGAACCGCTGCTGGTGGGCAAGGTGGACTACTTCACCGGCCACCTGCACAACCAGACCTACCAGGTCGAACTGGAAGCCGCCAAGGCCGACGCACCCGCGCACCTGAAAGGCAAGACCTGGAAGGTCGTGCGTTTCTCGAAGTACGGCGTGGCCTCGTACGGCGACACGCTGTTCACGAGCGGCAAGATGATCAAGGAGAAACCCGAGACCGTGCGCAAGGTGGTGCGCGCCGTGGCCAAAGGCCTGAAGTTCACCATCGACCACCCCGCAGAAGCGGTGAAGCTGGTCGATGCCTACCCGCAGCAGATCGAGCGCGCCGACAAGCTCGCCTGGCGCATGAAGGTGCAGAACCCGCTGAACCAGAGTGCCGACACCAAGGCCCGCGGCCTGCTGTGGATGGACCCCAAGGTGTGGGACGACACCATGGCCTTCTACAAGGAATACGACCAGATCAAGTCGGTGGCCCCCGCCGCCGAGATGATGACCAACGCCTTCAACCCGGGCATCAAGGCCAACTGAGAGACACCGCATGAGCAACCCTGCCGCCACCCACGCGATCCCCACCATCGACATCTCGCCGCTGTTCGGCGACGACCCGGCCGCGCGCGAGGCCATCGCGCGCGACATGGGTCGCGCCGCCGAGACCTACGGCTTCATGAAGCTGGTGGGCCACGGCGTCCCGCCCGCGGTGATCGCCGACACCTTCCGCGCCGCCGAAGCGTTCTTCGGACAGAGCGACGAAGCCAAGGCGCCCTACCAGGAGCGCAAGACCAACCGCGGCTTCCAGCCGATGTTCGACAACGCCAAGCCGGGCCAGAAGCCCAGCGGACAGGAGGCCTTCAGCATGGGCCATCCGATCCCGCCGATCGATCCGGCCCTCTTGCCGCTGCCGTTCTACGCGGCCACGCCCTGGCCCGATGTGCCGGGCTTCCGCGAGCACCTGGAGACCTGCTACCGCGAGATGTTCCAGGTCGGCGAAGCGGTGCTGCAGGCGTTTGCGCTGCACCTCGGTGCACCGGCGGACTTCTTCGCCAACGTCTCGCGCAACACCTACTCCAACATGCGCGTGGTCCACTACCCGCCGCAGGAGGTGGTGCAGCACATCGCGGACGAGGGGGTGCGCGCGCACGAAGACCAGGGCCTCATCACCTTGCTGATCCAGGACATGAACGGCGGCCTGGAGGTGCTCGGCCCGGACCAGGACTGGCTGCCGGTGGTGCCCGACGAAAAATCCATCGTGCTCAACGTCGCCAAGCTGCTCACGCGCTGGAGCAACGGCCGGCTGAAATCGGCGCTGCACCGCGTGATCAACCGCTCGGGCCGCGAGCGCTATTCGATCCCCTTGTTCATCCACCCGAACTACCACCAGGTGATCGACCCGCGCGATTTCGCGCCCGACGGCGAGGCACCGCGCTTCGAGCCCATCGTGGCCGGGGAACAGGTCTACAAGAACTTTGCCGGCGAGCGCAAGTCATGGGCCGAGCTGACATCCTGACCCTGCCCGACCGGCTGGCGCAGGACCTGCGCCGGCGCCTGGCGAGCGGCGAATGGGCCGCGGGCCAGGCGATTCCGGCCGAGACCGCGCTGGCCGGCGCCTATGCGGTGTCGCGCAACACCATCCGCGAAGCCATCAGCCGCCTGGTGACGGAAGGGCTGCTGCGCATCCAGCGCGGCGTGGGCACCCTCGTGAGCCCGCCCCCGCCGCCGCCGGCCTCGATGGGCATGGGCCACTTCGAATCGCTCACCGACACCATCAAGGGCCAGGGGCGCACGCCGCGCATCGTGCTGCACAAGCTGGAACGGCGCGCGGGCACGCCCGAGGAAACCCACAAACTGGGCCTGCCGACCGGCGCGCGCGTGCTCTACACCGAGCGCGCGATCTACAGCGACGACGAGTTGCTGAGCTACGGCTACGACCGCTATGTCGACAGCCTGTTCCCCGAGGCGCTGGACGAGGCCCTGTTTTCGATGTCGTTCGTGGACATCTTCGCGCGCCTGGGCGTGCGCACCGACCGCACCGAAGTGGAGTACCACGCGGTGCACTCCAGCGCCATCGGCTGGGCGCGCGGGAACCGCAAGCCGCAGCTCTATGTGCTGCTCGACCGCGTGCACTACGCACAGGACCGGCCGATCTTTCACGCCCAGACGTATTGCCTGGAAGGGCGCAACCGCATCTACACGGTCGCGTCGCGCTAGGCCCGCACCTGGGCCGCCGCAGCACGCACCGACGCCAGAAAGTCGGCGTAGACCTCGCCCTGCAGCGAGCTGGGGCGCTGCACGATGGAGATCGGCGCCGAGAACGTCGACAGGGGCGTGCGCAGCACACGCACCAGGCCATGCCGCTGGGCCAGCCGGGCCGCATCCAGGGGCACCATGGCCAGGGTCACGAGCTCGTGGGCGAGCGCGAGGCTGCTGGTGAAAGAGGCCGACTCCATCAGGGGCTTGGGCGGCGTCACGCCGCCGCGGATGAACTCGGTGTTGAGCAGCTGCCGCGTCACCAGTTCCGGCGGCGGCAGCACCCACTGGGCCTGGGCCAGTTCCTGCCACCCCACCGACCGGCGGCGGCGGGCCAGCGGGTGGCGCGCACCGGCCACGATGGCCAGGGTCTCGTCGTACAGCCGCTCGACCCGCAGCGTGCGCCTGGGCTCGCTGTCGAGCAACTCGCCCGAGAAGCGGCCGACCACGCAGTCCACCTCCCCCGAATCGAGCGCGATCAGCAGGTCGTGGATCGACCCTTCCCGGAAGCGCACCAGCATGCCGGGGCGGCGCTCCAGGAAGCGCCCGAGTGCGCGCGGCAACAGCGACAACAGCATGATCGGCGTGGCCCCGACGCGCAGCAGACCGGCCTCGCCGGCTTCGATGGCCTGCAGTTCGTCGCGCAGGATGCCCCATTCGTTGAGCATCACCTCGGCGCGGTGCAGAAAGGCACGGCCACTGGCGGTGGGGTGGGTCCCCATGCGCCCGCGCTCGAACAGGCGCACGCCCAGCGATGACTCCAGCTCCTGCAACATCTTGGTGACCGCAGGCTGCGTGCGGTGCAGCAGCCGCGCCGCGCCATGCAAGGTACCGGTGGACACGAGCGCACGGCACAACAACAGGTGCGACAGGCGCACGCCCGTGAAGGTGGAGGGTGAAAGTGGTTCGGTCATTTTGATTCCATTATGGAATCGTTCGATCAAAATAACTCAGTTTTTCAGAATCATCATCTGGTCCACACTGGCCGCATGGACCTCGCTGACACCCAGACCCGCCCCGACGACGCGCCCCTCGTCGCCGAGCACCGCACGGCCGGCGTCGCGTGGCTGGAGATCACCCACCCCCCGATCAACGCCCTGAACCGCGGGGTGCGCCGCGCCCTGCGCGACGCGCTGCAGGCGATCCAGGACGACGCGGCGGTGCGGGCCGTCGTGATCGCCAGCCAGGGCCGCATGTTCTCCGGCGGCGGCGACCTGCGCGAGGTCGGCCAGCCCGATCCGCCCGGCAGCACGCCGCTGGGCGAACTGGCCGAGGTGGTGGAGCGCTTTCCCAAGCCCGTGGTCGCCGCGATCCAGGGCAAGGCCATTGGCGGCGGCGTGCTGCTGGCCATGGCCTGCCATGCCCGCGTGGGATCGCACGACGCCCTGCTCGCGCTGCCCGAGGTCAACCTGGGCTTTGTGCCCGGCGCGGGCGGCACACAGCGGCTGCCGCGCCTGGTCGGCATCGAAGCCGCCCTGGAGATGGTGGCGCTCGCCCAGCCGATGAAGACCGACACCGCCCTGGCCACCGGCTGGCTGGACGCGGTCGTGCCGCCCGACCTGGACCTGCGCGAAACGGCAGCGGCCTGGGCCCTGGCCATCGCCGCGGGCGGACGGCCGTGGCGGCGCACCGCCGACCTCGGCGTGCCCGGGGGCCCGGCCACACCGTCGCTCCTCGCGCGCTACCGCGAACTCGCGGCCGAGCGGTTCGGCGCGCGCGAAGCCGTGCAGGAAGCCATCACGCTCATCGCCGGCGCCGCCGAACGCCCCTTCGCCGAAGGCGCATCCACAGAGCGCCAGGCCTACCTGCGCCTGGCCTCATCCGAACAGACCCAAGGCCTCGTGGCGGCCTTCTTCGCCGCCCGCCGCCAGGACCAAGAGAAAAAAGCCCCCGCACCATGAACCTGCTGAGCGACACCCGCCACTTCGCCCCCCCGACCCCGCCGCGCTCTCTGGCCGCGCTGCTGGCGCCGCGCTCGGTCGCCATTCTCGGCGCGTCGTCCGACGCCACCAAGATCGGCGGACGGCCGCTGAAATTCCTGCGCAGCCACGGCTTCGATGGTGCGATCTACCCCGTCAACCCGCGCGCCACCGAGGTCCAGGGCCTGCCCGCTTACGCCAGCCTGGCCGACCTCCCGGCGCCGGTGGACCACGCCATCATCGCCCTGCCGGCGCAGGCGGTGCTGCCGGCGGTGCGAAGCTGCGCCGAGCGCGGCGTGCGCGCGGTCACGGTGTTCAGCTCGGGCTTTGCCGAAGTCGGCGAAGCCGGGCGCGCGGCGCAGGCGGAACTGGGCGCCATCGCAAGAGACAGCGGCATGCGCATCCTCGGTCCCAACTGCATGGGCTTCATGAACCTGCGCACCGGCTTCCTGGGCACCTTCGCCTTCATGGTCGATCTGGGCCTGCCCCCACTGGGGCGCGTGGCGCTGGTGAGCCAGAGCGGCGCGTTCGGCGGGCAGGCGCTGGTGATGGCCCGCGAGCAGGGCCTGCCCCTGGGCGCCTGGGTCACCACTGGCAACGAATGCGACGTGGAGCTGGCGGACTGCATCGCCCACTTCGCGCAGGACCCCGAAACCGACGTGATCATGGGCTACATGGAGGGCTGCAAGACACCCGCTCGCCTGATCGAGGCGCTGGCGCTGGCGCAGGACGCGGGCAAGCCGGTGATCATGGTCAAGGCGGGCCGTTCCGAGGTGGGCCGCGCCGCCGTGCAGTCGCACACCGGCGCGCTGGCCGGCGACGACCGCGTGTTCGACGCGCTGTTCCGCGAATACGGCGTCCACCGCGCCCACTCGGTGGAGGACTTCTTCGACGTGGCCCGCGCCTGCGCCACCGGCCTGCGGCCGCGCGAAGGTCGGGTCGGCGTCTTCACCGTGTCTGGCGGCATCGGCGTGCTCACCGCCGACGCGGCCGAACAGCACGGCTTGACGCTCACGCCCCTGCCCATTCCCGCGCAGGAACGCCTGCAGGCGCTCCTGCCCCACGCCTCGGTGCGCAACCCGGTGGACGGCACGGCTCAGATCTGGGCCGACATGCAGGTGTTCGAGACCTTTGTGCGCACGCTGCTGGCCGAGGGCAACCACGAATGCGTGCTGCTGTTCCTCACCGCCATGCCGCACGCACCCCACCTGCAGCAACCGCTGGCCGAGATCCTCACGCGCCTGCGGCGCGAGTTCCCGCAGGTGTTGATGGTGCTGTCCATGTTGGCGCCGCCCGCGCTCGCGCAGCAGATGCAGGCGGCGGGCTACCTGCTGTTCGAGGACACCACGCGGGCCATGCGCGCGGTGGCCGCGCTCAGGTCGCTCGCCCAGGCGCGGCTGCGCGCTCCGGCCCGCCATTCGGCGCCCCGCCCGCTGCCCGACGCGAGCGCCCTGGCCGACGCCCGCACCGAGCACGCGGTCAAGCAGGTGCTCGCCACCTGCGGCATCGCCGTGCCGGACGAACGGGTGGCGACCACCGAATCCGAAGCGATCGACGCCGCCCGCCAGGCGGGCTACCCCGTGGCGCTCAAGGTGCTGTCGCCCGACATCGTGCACAAGACCGAGGTCGGCGGCGTGGCGCTGGGCCTGGCCGACGAACACGCTGTCGCGGCCGCCTGGCGCCAGATGATGGCGCGCGTGGGCCGCGACGCCCCCGAGGCCCGCATCGAGGGCGCCCTGGTCACGCCGATGGCCGGGCCCGGTCTGGACTTCATCGTCGGCACGCAGCAGGACCCGATCTTCGGCCCGGTGGTCATGGCCGGCCTGGGGGGCGTCTTCGTCGAGCTGTTCAACGACGTGGCGCTTCGGCTCGCCCCGGTGTCGCACGAACAGGCGCACGGCATGCTGCGCGAGCTGCGCTCCCATGCGCTGCTGCAGGGTCACCGGGGTGCCCCCGCGGCCGATGCCGACGCGTTGGCCGACACCATCGTCTGGCTGTCGCAGTTGGCGGTCAACCAGGCCGCGACGGTCGAGTCCATCGAAATCAATCCGCTGCGGGTGTTCCCGGCCGGGCAAGGCGCGGTCGCGCTCGATGCCGTGGTGCTGCCACGCGCCGGCGACACCGCCAAGGACGGCCAGGCATGAGCGGCAAAACCGTCACCTTCTACTTCTCGGTGCTGTCGCCGTGGGTCTACCTCGGCGGCCCCCGGTTTCATGCCATCGTGCGCGACACGGGCGCCACCGTGGTCTACCGACCCATCGATCTGCTGCACGTGTTCCGCGCCACCGGCGGCACGCCGCTGGCCGCCTTGTCCCCTGCCCGGCAAGCCTTCCGGGCGCGCGAGCGGGAGCGCTGGTCGACCTGGCTGAACATGCCGATCAGCGCCAGGCCCGCCCACCACCCCGTGGACGAATCACTGGCCGCGCAACTGCTGATCGTGGCGCAGGAAGCCCACGGCAACGCGGTCGTCTGGCCCCTGGCACAGCGCATGCTCGCCGGCGTGTGGGTGCACGACCTCGACATCGCCGACCCGGCCACGCTCGCGCGCATGGTGCGCGACGAAGGCCTGGACGCCGAAGCGCTGCTGGCGCGTGCCTCGACCCCCGAGGCCCGGTCCCGCTTCGAGGCGCACACCGCCGAAGCCCTCGCGGCCGGCGTGTTCGGCGTGCCCAGCTTCGTGATCGACGGCGATCTGCACTTCGGACAGGACCGGCTCGACTTCGTCGAGCGCGCGCTGCGCGCGGATTGATGGACACACCACCGACAAGCCACCACAGGGATGTTTTTTTTGTTTGAAGCCAAAGGAACCACGACCATGAACAGGCTCTTGCCCCCACTGCTGCTGACCCTCTGCGCCTTCGCCACCCTGGGCACGGCCACCGCGCAGACCTTCCCCACCAAGCCCATCCGCTGGGTGTCCCCCTGGGCGCCGGCCGGCGGCAACGACGTGCTCTCGCGCGCCATCGGCAACGAGATCGCCCGCACGCTCGGCCAGCCGGTGGTGGTCGACAACAAGCCCGGCGCCTCCGGCACCCTGGGCACGGACATGGTGGCCAAGGCGCCCGCCGACGGCTACACGCTGACCCTGGGCAGCCCGGGCACGCACGCCACGGCGGCCAGCATGGTGCCGGGCCTGCCCTACGACCCGGTGAAGTCCTTCACCCCCATCGTGCTCGTGGGCACCGTGCCCAACGTGCTCGTGGTGCCTCCCTCGGTGCCCGCCAACTCGGTGCGCGAACTGATCGCCCACCTCAAGGCCCACCCGAACAGCTACAACTTCGCGTCGGTCGGCAATGGATCGATGCAGCACCTCGCCGGCGAGCTCTTCAAGCGCATGGCCGGCGTGGAGATCACGCACGTGGCCTACAAGGGCAGCTCACCCGCCCTGCTCGACCTGACCAGCGGCCGCATCGAGATGGCGTTCGAGAGCATGCCCGTGGTGCTGCAGCTGGTCCGCTCGGGCAAGCTCAAGGCCCTGGCCGTGACGACGCCCAAGCGGTCCTCGCTGCTGCCGGACGTGCCCACGGTGGCCGAAGCCGGTCTGCCGGGCTTCGACGTCACCATCTGGTACGGCGTGTTCGGGCCCGCCGGCATGCCGACGGACGTCACCACCAAGCTCAACCAGGCCATCAACACCGCGATCCGAACGCCGGAACTCGGCCAGCGCCTCTCGGACCTGGGCGCCGACGTGGCCGGCGGCTCGCCGCAGGACCTGGGCCGCTACCAGGCCGCAGAGAGCACGCGCTGGACCCGCTTCATCAAGGAAGCCGGCATCACGCCCTGACGCGAGGCACCGGCCCCGGGGACCGGATCACGCCGGCTCGGGGGTGGGCTTCCCGACGAAGCCCAGGCCCCGGGAGATTTCGCTGGCCGCCGCGCACACGGCCGGCAACACCGCGTCTTTCACCACCTCGTCGGTGAACGCGTGCGTCATCGCCGTCGCGTTGATGCCGGCGACGACCTGGCCTGCCGCATCGAACACCGGCGCCGCGATGGAGCGCACGCCCAGGTGGAACTCCTGGTCGTTGAAGACGTAGCCGTCCTGGCGCGCACGCGCCAGCAGGTGCCGGAACGCCACCGGGTCGCTGGTGGAGTTGGGCGTCATGGCGGGGATGGGCCCGGTCCCCAGGATGGCGTCCACGGCCTCGGGAGACAGGTAGGCCAGCAGGATCCGCCCGATCGAGGTCGCGAAAGCCGGCGTGCGGGAACCCACATGGATGTTGATCGCGGTCGGCAGCGGAATCCGCGCGTTGGCCACGTAGACCAGCTCCCCACCGTCCAGCAACCCCATGTGCACCGACGCATTGACCGCGGTCCGCAGCTGGTTGAGCACGGGTTGCGCCAGCTCGATCAGGGACAGCCGGCTGAGGTAGGCGTAGCCGAGCGACATCGTCAGGGACGTCGGTCGGTAGCGCCGGCCCGGCTCCTCCCGGCTGAGGTAGCCCAGCCGCTCCAGCGTCTGCACATACCGGAAGGGTCGGGCGCGGTTCCAGCCGAGGCGCTGGGCGATGTCGGTCAGCGTCAGGCTGCCGTGTTCGGTCTCGAACACCCTCAGCACCGCCAGGCCCTGGGCCAGGGCCTCCACCCAATACGGATTTTTGTCGGTCTCGCCACCGTCCGGCTCGTCGGTGGAGGGCGGTGTCAGCGAGGGCGGGGTCTCGGGAGTGGGGTTCATGGCGGAGGGGCGCAACGCCACCAGGCGGGCTGCCTCGCGTTGCGCAGCGATTCTATGAAATCGACTTTTGGGCCGGCGCTGATCGGCGCCCGCCCCCATCAGGGTTTTCACCTGGTCGGTTTTGGAACGAAAAATTTAACATACAAAACTTGTTTTCGCATTCATAACAATTCAGACCATGACCTCTCATCGCATCGCCATCATTGGCGCGGGCATCGGCGGCCTTTCGGCAGCGCTGGCGCTCAAGCGCCTGAACCTCACCCCGGTGGTTTTCGAGCAGGCGGCCCGGTTCGGGCGCGTGGGCGCGGGCATCAACCTGACGCCCAACGCCGTCCGGGCGCTGGACGGCCTGGGCATCGGCCCGGCGCTGCGGGCCTCGGCCTTCCGGCCCACCCGCCGCATCAGCCGGACCTGGGACAGCGGGGAGGTGACCTCCAGCCTGGAAATGGGCGAAGCCGGCGAGCGCCGGTACGGCGCCCCGCAGCTCACGGTGCACCGCGCCGATCTGCTGTCGGCGCTGGAAGCGGCCGCGTCGGACATCGAGATCCACCTGGGCAGCCGGGTCCGGCGGGTGTCCCAGGGCGACGGCCATGCCACCCTGGAGCTCGACAACGGCCAGACGCACCGGTTCGATGCCATCGTCGGTGCCGACGGCATCCATTCCGCCGTGCGGGAAAACCTGTTTGGCGCCGACCAGCCCACCTTCACCGGTCAGGTGGCTTTCCGCGCCATCGTCGATGCGCAACAGCTCGGCCACCTGGACCTGACGCCGACCACCAAGTGGTGGGGGCCGAACACCGCCAGCCAGGTGTTCACCTTCCTGATCCAGGGCGGGCGCGAGCTGTTCGTGTTCGCCACCGCGCGGGAGGACAGCTGGCGCCACGAGTCCTGGTCGGTCAAGGGAACGCAGCAGGAGCTGCTCGCGGCCTACGCCCAGTTCCACCCCGAGGTGCAGGCCATCCTGGGCCGTTGCGAGGTGGTGCTCAAGACCGCGCTGTACGTGCGCGAGCCCATGGCGCAATGGACGCAGGGCCGCATCACGCTGCTGGGCGATGCCTGCCACCCGATGTTGCCGTTCATGGCCCAGGGCGCGGCCATGGGCATCGAGGATGCGGTGGTCCTGGCGCGCTGCCTGGCCGCCGGGCCGGATGGCGCGGCAGCGCTGCGCACTTATGAAGCGCTGCGCAAGCCGCGCGCCAGCCAGATCCAGGTGGCCTCGGGCAAGAACGACTGGCTGCGCAACGACAACAACGCCGATTGGGTGTACGGCTACGACGCCTGGGCCACACCCCTGGATGGCACCGATCAACCCCGTGCCGCCTGACGCACGTTCTTCGAGAAGGAAGCTCCCATGAAACGACGCCAACTCCTGAGCGGCTCCATGGCCGCCGCCACGCTGGCCCTGGCGCCCGCCGCGCGCGCCCAGACCGCCTTTCCGTCCCGGCCGATCCGGCTGCTTGTGGGCTTCGCGCCGGGCGGTGCCACCGACGCGGCGTTCCGCGTGCTGGCCTCCAATGCCAGCAGCATCCTGGGCCAGCCGGTGGTGGTGGACAACAAGCCGGGGGCGGGCATGGTGATCCCCGCCCAGCTCATGCAGACCGTGCCGGCCGACGGCTACACCATCGCCCAGGTGGCGGTCTCGGTCTTCCGCCAGCACTACCTGACGAAGACCAGCTACGACCCGGTCAAGGACCTGAAGTACATCATCGGCCTGGCCTCCTACCCCTTTGGCCTGGCCGTGCCCGCCAGCTCCGACATCAAGACGCTGGCGGACTACATCGCCTACGCCAAGGCGCACCCGGGCGAAATGACCTACGGAACGCCGGGCACCCTGTCGTCGCCCCATCTGACGATGGAAGACCTCGGCCAGCGCGCCGGCGTCAAGTTCAGCCACATCCCATTCCCGGGCGGCGCCCAGGCGCTCACAGCGGTGCGAGGCGGCCATGTGAAATCGCTCGCCGACGGCCCGAGCTGGGCCAGTCTGGTCGAATCGGGTTCGCTGCGCCTGCTGGCGATGGCGGGCGAGACCCGCAGCCCCCGCTTCCCCAACGTGCCCACCTTGAAGGAACTCGGCTACCCCATCGTGCAGAACGCGCCGTTCGGGCTGGTCGCGCCGGGCGGCACCGACCCCGCCGTGGTCGAGCGCCTGCACAACGCGTTCAAGCAGGCGATGGACCAGGAGAGCTTCCGCGACGCGCTGCGCAAGTACGACATCGACCCCCAGTACATGAGCAGCCAGCAGTTCACGGCCTTCGCCCACGAGATCATGCAGTCGGAACGCCCCATCATCGACCGCATCGGCCTGCAGCGCCCCTGACGAGGAGACACCATGCCGGCCCTTTCCCGCCTCCCCAACCGCCTGACCCGGGTCCTGCTGGCCGTGGCGGCCTGCACGGCGCTCGCGCAACCCGCCGCATCCCAGCAGCCCCTTCAACCCCTGACCTTCGCCCCAGGCGTCGGCACCGTGCCGTCCACCGCCCTGGTGGAGATGGTCACCCGCGAGCAAGGACTGTGGCAGAAGCAGGGGCTGCAGCCCACGACGCCGCCCCCCTTGGGCGGCGGGGACCGCCGCACCTGGAACCCCGAGGAAGAAAACCATTCCGACGTCCGCCTGTACGGCCTGGGCGCGGCCATCAACTACATGAGCAAAGGCGTGGACTTCGTGGTCGTCGCCGACCTGGGCCTGCACGCCGAGTGGCACATGTGGTCCTTGACCGAGCGGCCCATCCAGGCGGCCGACATCCGTGGCAAGCGCATCGCCGTGACCCAGATGTCGGGCACGGACAAGCTCTACGCCGACCTCTTCCTCAAGTCACTGGGGGTGGCATCGAACGAGGTGAGCTTCGTCCCGACAGGGGGACTGCCGCAGAACTACCAGGCCCTCAACCAGCGGCAGGCCGACATCTGGGTGACCACCGAACACGCGGCCGCCCTGATCGACAAGGACAGGCGGCTCGCCAGCGTGGTGAAACTCTCGAGCTTCCTGGGCCGTGACTGGGACCCCTACGTGATCCTTGCCAGACGCGGCACGCTGCAGCGCGATCCGGCCCTGATCCGGCGCGCGGTCGCCGCGCTGCTGGAAGGGGCCCGCGATGTGGCGCAGGCCAGTCCGGAGAAGAACCGCCAACGCCTGATGCAACGCTTCAACGTCGATGCGCCCACGGCGCAACGGCTGCTGGCCACCGTCTCGTTCGAGAACCCCTCCGGACGGATCCGGGTGCCCACCATCGAGAAGATGCGCCGCCACTACATCGAACAAGGGATCATCCAGGCCGACGCCCTCGAACTGGGCAGGATCTACGACGAGGGCGTGCTGCCGTGAGCACGCCCGCGCGGTTCAATCGACCCGGGCGGCCGCGCCGAGCTGGAACACCGACACCGTCCTGACCAGCTCGTCCGCCTGCTGCCGCAGGCTGCTGGCGGCGGCGGACATCTCTTCCACCAGCGCGGCGTTCTGCTGCGTGGTCTGGTCCAGCTGCACCACGGCTTCGCCGACCTGGCTCACGCCCGCGCTCTGTTCACCGCTGGCGGTGCTGATGTCCGACATGAGTCGGGAGACCTTCTGGATCGAGGCAATCAGTTCCTGCATGGTCTGGCCGGCCTCGTTCACGAGCTGGGTGCCGTTGCCCACGCTCTCCACGCTGCTGCCGATCAGCGCCTTGATCTCGCGGGCCGCCTGGGCCGAGCGCGTGGCCAGGTTGCGCACCTCGCCGGCCACGACCGCGAAGCCGCGGCCCTGTTCACCGGCGCGCGCCGCTTCCACCGCCGCATTGAGCGCAAGGATGTTGGTCTGGAACGCGATCCCGTCGATGACGCCGATGATGTCCGCGATCTTGCGCGAACCGGCATCGATGTCGTGCATGGTGTCCACCACCCGCTGCACCGCCGCGCCGCCCTGCTCCGCCAGCGACGTGGCCGAGCGCGCCAGCTGATCGGCCTCGCGCGCGTGTCCCGAGTTCTGGCTCACAGCGGTGCCCAGCTGCTCCATGGAGGCCGCGGTTTCTTCGAGCGCGCTGGCCTGGTTCTCGGTCCGGCTGGAGAGATCCTGGTTGCCCTGGGAGATCTCCGCGCTGGCCGTGGCCACCGCCTCGGCGCCGCGCCGCACGCGGCCGACCACACCGGCCAGGTCCTTCTGCATCACGGCCAGCTGGGCCATCAGGCTTTCCGTGTCCCCGGCCCGCACGGGCACCGGTTGACCCAGGTCGCCGCGTGCCACGCGGGCGCTGACGGCCACCGCTTCGGCCGGCTCGCCGCCCAGCGGGCGCAGCACGAGGCGCTGCAGGGCCCACAGCAGGCCGAGCGACACCAGCACGATGGACACCGCACCGAGAATCGCGGCGGTGACGTTGAGCTGGCGCACCTCGGCGAGGATGCGGTCCTGCGGCACGGTGGCCGCAAAGGCCCACGATGAGTTGTCCTTGCCCACCTGGATCGGGACGTAGACGCTGGTCACTTCGGTGCCCAGGCCTTCGTGCTGGTAGCGCACGCGCTGCGGGCGGTTCTCGCTCAGCGCATTGCGCATGGCCTCCAGTTCGGCGGGCTTCTTCAAAACCTGCCCCACATGGGCCGCGTCGCGGTCTCCGACGTACACGGCGCCGTTCGACAGCAGGCTGGCGTAGCCGGTGTCGTAGATGCGGATCGCCTGCACCTTTTCCTGCAGGCTGGACAGCGGCAGGTCGATGCCCGCCACGCCCACGAACTGGCCGTTGACCACGATCGGCACCGAGGTCGTGGTCAACAAGACCTCTTTGCCCCCGACCGTGTACTTGTAGGGCTCGATCAGCGTTTCCTTGCCGGTGCGCTTGGGTTGCTGGTAGTAGTCGCCCGGGCCGGGCTTGTCGTAGTCCACCAGCGGCTCCACCATCGGCGAACCCGAGCCCCGGTTCCAGTAGGGGATGTAGCGGCCCGTGGCGTCGTGGCCGGGCTTGTCCACGTACTCGGCGTCGCGGCCGTCAAAGGCATTGGGTTCCCAGGCCACCCAGACCCCCAGGAAATGGGGCGAGCCTTCCAGCACGTTGCGGATCAGCGCGTCGGCCTCGATGCGGTCGGCCTGCCCGGTGCTTTTCAGACCGCCCAGCGCCTGCGCCAGGGTGCGCGCGGCCGTCATGGTGGCGTTCAGCTCGGCCCCGACCTGGGCCGCGTTGCGGGTCGCCAGTTCCTCGGCGTACATGAGGGCGGTGCTTTCCTGCAGCTGGCCGGCCTGCCGCGTCAGGGAAACGACGGTGACGGCAAACCCGAGCAACACGACGCCGACGACCAGCAACAACAACTTGGTGCGCAGGCTCATGGATGCCAGAGACGCGCCTGTGGGGAGGGAATGGGGATGGGTCACGCGGCTTCTTCTTTCTTCGTCCAGTGGAAGTGAATGCCTGACAGGGCCCGAGGACGGGCAAGGTCAGACGACCTGCAAAACGATGAATTTCCCACGCCGGCGAATCCGGAAGGCCGCGAACAGCGGGGGAAAGCCGGGGCAATTCCACGGCGGCGTAGACTGTGAGCCGTCGTCTCCCTTCCATCTTCTGGAGCGAACTCCCGTGAGCCCCTCCGACCCGCCCGAACCGTCGAGCGCCACCGACCGCTTCCAGCTGCTGGTGGAGGCCGTCCAGGACTACGGCATCTTCATGCTCGATCCGTCGGGCCACGTGATGTCCTGGAACGCCGGCGCCGAACGCATCAAGGGCTACCGTGCCGACGAAGTCATCGGCCGGCATTTTTCGATGTTCTATCCGGAGGCGGCCCGCGCCAGCAGATGGCCCGACCACGAACTGCAGCTGGCCGCCGCGGTCGGCAAGTACGAAGAAGAAGGCTGGCGGATCCGCAAGGACGGCACCCCGTTCTGGGCCAACGTGGTCATCACCGCGCTGCGCGATGCCCGCGGCACCCTCACCGGCTTCGGCAAGGTCACGCGGGACCTGACCGAACGGCGCGCCCACGAGGAGGCCTTGCAACAAAGCGAGGAGCGGTTTCGCCTGCTGATCGAGGGCGTGCGCGACTACGCCATCTACATGCTCGACCCCACCGGCATCATCCAGAGCTGGAACGGCGGGGCCGAAATCATCAAAGGCTATGCGGCCAGCGAGGTGATCGGCAAGCACTACAGCCTGTTCTTCCGCCAGGAAGACGTGCAGGCCGGTCTGCCCGTCCGGGAACTCAGGGACGCCCTGGCCCATGGCCGGACCGAGGAAGAGGGTTGGCGCGTGCGCAAGGACGGCTCGACCTTCTGGGCCAACATCATCGTCACGCCGATCCATGGCGCCGACGGCCGCTTGCTCGGTTTCGCCAAGGTCACGCGCGACATGAGCGAACGCAGCAAGCAGCGCGAACTGGAGCACTCGTTGAAGCGCATGAACGAGTTTCTCGCGATGCTCGCCCACGAACTGCGCAACCCGCTGGCGCCCATCCGCAACGCCGTGTCGATTCTGCAGATGGAATCCACGCCCAGCCCCACGCTGCGCAGCAGCCGCGACATGATCGACCGGCAGCTGACCCAGCTCACGCGGCTGATCGACGACCTGCTGGATGCCGGGCGCCTGACCAGCGGCAAGATCCGCATCAAGCCCGAACGGGTGTCGTTCCACCGGGTGGCGGCACGGGCCATCGAATCGGTGCGGCCGGCGATGGACGTCCGGTCCCAGGCTTTCGACCTCGACCTGCCGCTGACCGAGATCTGGGTGAACGCCGACGAGATCCGCCTCGCCCAGGTGCTGCAGAACCTGCTGGGCAACGCCTCGAAGTTCACCCCCATCGGCGGCACCATCAAACTGAGTGCCCGCGTGAACGGCGCGCGACTGAGGGTGGAGGTGACCGACAACGGCGAAGGCATCTCGGCGGCGGCGATCCACGACATCTTCGCCCTCTTCTCCCAGGGCGACGGTGTGGCCGCGTCACGGCAATCCGGCCTGGGCATCGGGCTGGCGCTGGCGCGCTCCATCGTGGAAATGCATGGCGGCAGCATCGCCGCCGCCAGCCCGGGCCCGGGTCAGGGCAGCGTCTTTCATTTCGAACTGCCCGGGGCCTCCATGGACACCGCGGTGGCGCCAACCGAGACGCCCTGGACGCTGGTGGTGGACGACAACCGCGATGCGGCCGACAGCCTCGCGGACATCCTGCGCCTGCTGGGGTTCCGCGTGCGCACCGCGTACGACGGCGACACGGCGCTCGAAGCGGCCCGGCAGGACACCCCCCGCCTGGTGTTTCTCGACATCGGTATGCCGGACAAGAGCGGAGCGCAGACCCTGCGGGAACTGCGTGCTCTGCCCGGCAGCGACACCCTCTTCGCCACCGCGGTCACGGGCTACGGTGTCGAAGACGAGAAAGCGGGGCGCGCCGACTTCGACGGCTTCGATGCGCGCCTGCAGAAACCGGTCGGGCTGCGCGACCTGAAAGAAGTCCTGGCTCGCGCCCGCCTGACCAGCCCCCCAACATGACCCCCTGTTCACACGGGAGCACCATGAAATCCGCTCTGCTGCCATTCGCACTCGTGCTGGGCGCGGCCACCGCCGCTTCCGCCCAGACCCCGCCGCCGGATGCCACGGCCAGCGACCCCGCCCGGCTGGGCTGGATGGTGGGCGCCCCGCCCCCGCCGGAGCGCCAGCTGCGCTTCGACGACGGCAGCTACTTCCAGTTTCCCGCGATGCGCTGGAGCGTGTCGAACTTCCGCCAGCTGATGCCCACGGTGAACGTCTCCCGCGGCGTGGGCGCGCCCACACCCCTGCCGCGCGCGCTTCGGCCGGGCATCGATGCCGTGCGCTTCACGCCGCTGGGCACCACCTCCACCATGACCTGGGCCGAATCGCTGGCGGCCAACTACACCGACGGCATCCTGGTGCTGCACCGGGGCCGCGTCGTCTACGAGCGCTACTTCGGGGTGTTGAACGCGCAGGGGCAGCACGGCGCCATGTCGGTCACCAAGTCCGTCACCGGCACCCTGGGCGCGATGCTGGTGGCCGAAGGCCGGCTGGACGCGGACAAGCGGGTCGCGGACTACGTGCCCGAGCTGGCGCGATCGGCCTTCGGCAACGCCACCGTGCGGCAGGTGCTCGACATGACCACCGGCCTCAAGTACAGCGAAGACTACGCCGACCCCAATGCGGAGGTCTGGGCCTTCTCGCAGGCCGGCAACCCGCTGCCCAAGCCGAAGGACTACACCGGCCCGCGCAGCTATTACGAGTACCTGCAGACCGTGCAGCCCGAGGGCCGGCACGGTGCCGCCTTTGCCTACAAGACCGTCAACTCCGACGCCCTGGGCTGGATCATCGCGCGCGTCACCGGGCGCAACGTGGCCGAGCTGCTGTCCGAGCGCATCTGGAGCCGGCTGGGCGCGGAACAGGACGCCTACCTGACGGTGGACGCCACCGGCACCCCCTTCGCCGGCGGTGGCCTCAACACCGGCCTGCGCGATCTCGCCCGCTTTGGCGAGATGCTGCGCCAGAACGGCCGCTTCAACGGCCAGCAGATCGTCCCCAAGGCCGTGGTGGACGACATCCGGCGCGGCGGCAGCCGCGAGGCCTTCGCTCAGGCCGGCTACAGCCTGCTGCCGGGCTGGAGCTACCGCAACATGTGGTGGGTCACCCACCAGCCCGACAGCGCCTTCATGGCGCGCGGCGTGCACGGCCAGCGCATCTACGTGAACCCGCAGGCCGGCGTGGTGATCGTGCGCTACGCCTCGCACCCGGTGGCGAGCAATTCCGCCAACGACCCGACCACGCTGCCGGCCTTCGACGCGGTGGCGCAGCACCTCATGCGCCAGCCGCGCTGACACCGGCCATCCTCACGAACTCAGGCCGGCACGTAGGTCAACCGAAGCACGTCCTCGCCCATCGGCTCGTGGCTCACCAGGCGCAGCGGCGGCCGGGGCCCGGCGAAATAGGGCTGGCCCTGCCCCAGCACCACGGGGTGCAGGTAGATCCGGTACTCGTCGATCAGGCCCAGCTCGGTGAGGCGCTTCGCCAGGTTCGGACCGGCCACTTCGATCTCGCCGTCGTGCCCGGCCTTCAGCGAGCGGATCGCACCCTCGAGGTCATCCCCCACCAGCGTGGCATTGGGGCCGACCGACTTCAGGGTACGCGAGACCACCCACTTCGGCTGCCGGCGCCACGCCGCCGCGAAGGCGCGTTCCTCGGCGTCCCATTCCGGGTGCTCGTCGTCCCAGTAGCGCATGATCTCGTACATCACGCGACCATAGACGCTGCCCGTCTGCCCCTGGGCCTGCTCGATGAAGTGACGAAAGAGCGCGGGGCCGGGCGCGAAACCCGTGTGGTCGACATAGCCGTCGAGGGACTGGTTCATGCCGAACACGAGCTTGGCCATGGCGTTTCCTTTCTGGAGCAAAGGGGCCGCCGCCAACAGGGGCGCCCCACCCTCACGACGAACGGGCCAGGGCGCTTTCGACATCCGGGGAGCGGCCAGCACCCACCGGGTGTCCGGTCACTGGGGCGTGAGCCGCTCCAGACCGCCCAGGTAAGGCCGCAGCACCTCGGGCACGGTCACGCTGCCGTCGGCGTTCTGGAAGTTTTCCAGCACCGCCACCAGCGTGCGGCCCACCGCCAGACCCGAGCCGTTGAGCGTGTGCACGAGCTCGTTCTTGCCCTGCGCGTTCTTGAAGCGCGCCTGCAGGCGCCGCGCCTGGAAGGCCTCGCAGTTGGACACCGAGCTGATCTCGCGGTAGGTGCCCTGCGCGGGCACCCACACCTCCAGGTCGTGCGTGCGGGTCGAGCCGAAGCCCATGTCGCCGGTGCACAGCACGATCACGCGGTAAGGCAGGCCCAGCTTCTGCAGCACGGCCTCGGCGTGGCCGGTCATCGCGTCCAGCGCCTCGTAGCTCTTCTCGGGGTGCACGATCTGCACCATCTCGACCTTGTCGAACTGGTGCTGGCGGATCATGCCGCGCGTGTCGCGCCCGGCGCTGCCCGCTTCGGAGCGGAAGCAGGGCGTGTGCGCGGTCAGGCGGATCGGCAGCTCGGCCTCGACCAGCACCGTGTCGCGCACGGTGTTGGTCAGCGTGATTTCACTGGTGGAGATGAGGTAGAGCGCCTGCGTGTCCGGCACTTCCTCGCCTTCCTGGCCACCCTTCTTCACGGCGAACATGTCGCCCTCGAACTTGGGCAACTGCCCGGTGCCCAGCAGCGTCTCGGCGTTGACGATGTAGGGCGTGTAGCACTCCGTGTAGCCGTGCTCCTGCGTCTGCACGTCCAGCATGAACTGCGCGAGCGCGCGGTGCAACCGGGCGATGGGGCCGCGCATGAAGGTGAAGCGCGAGCCCGCGAGCTTGGTGCCGGTCTCGAAGTCCAGCCCGAGCTTTTCGCCGATGTCGACGTGGTCGCGCAGCTCGAAGTCGAACGTGCGGGGCGTGCCCCAGCGGCGCAGCTCCACGTTGCCGTTTTCGTCGTCGCCCACCGGCACGCTCTCGTGCGGCAGGTTGGGCACGGCCCGCAACAGGTTCTGCAGCTCGGCCTGGATCACATCCAGCCGCGCGGTCGACGCATCGAGTTCGGCCTTGAGCGCCGTCACCTGAGCCATGGCCGCCTCGGCCTCGGCGTGCAGGCCCTTGCCCTTGAGCATGCCGATCTGCTTGGACAGCGCGTTGCGCCGGCTCTGCAAGTCCTCGGTGTGGGTCTGCAGCGCCTTGCGCTCGGACTCCAGCGCCTGGTAGGCGGGCACATCCAGGTAGGGCTGGGGCTGCTTGCGGGTCTGCAGGCGCGCCACGACCCCGTCGAGGTCTTTTCTCAGTTGAACGATGTCTAGCATGCGGCGATTGTAGTTTTGCGCCCCGGCCGGGCGCGGCGCGCGTTCAGCGCAGGTGTTCCAGCGGCTTGGTGTCTTCGCCGTCGATCTTCAGGCCCTTGGGCAGCGGGAACTTGATGGTCTCGGTCAGCCCGTCCATCGTGCGCACCGAGATCGCGCCCAGCGCCTTGATGCGCTCGATCACCTGGCGCACCAGGATCTCGGGCGCCGAGGCGCCCGCCGTGAGGCCCACGCGGCTTTTGCCTTCGAACCATTCGGCCTGGATCTCGTCGGCGTTGTCCACCATGTGGCTGGGCGTGCCCAGCTTCACCGCCAGCTCGCGCAGGCGGTTGCTGTTGGAGCTGGTGGGGCTGCCCACCACGATCACGATGTCCACCTGCGGGCTCAGCAGCTTGACCGCGTCCTGCCGGTTCTGCGTGGCGTAGCAGATGTCCTGCTGCTTGGGCTCGCGCACGCTGGGAAAGCGCGCCTTCACGGCGTCGAGGATCTCCGCCGCGTCGTCCACCGAGAGGGTGGTCTGCGTGACCACGGCAAGCTTCTCGGTCTGCGCGGGCGCGGCGAGGGCCACGTCGGCCACGTCTTCCACGAGGTGGATGCCACTGTCGAGCTGGCCCATGGTGCCTTCCACCTCGGGGTGGCCCTTGTGGCCGATCATGATGAATTCGTAGCCCTCGCGGTGCAGCTTGGCCACCTCCACATGCACCTTGGTCACCAGGGGGCAGGTGGCGTCGAAGATCTGGAAGCCGCGTTGTTTCGCCTCGTCCTGGATCGCCTTGCTCACGCCGTGCGCCGAAAACACCAGTGTGGCGCCGGGCGGCACGTCGGACAGCTCCTCGATGAAGATCGCGCCCTTGGACTTGAGGTCGTTGACCACGTAGGTGTTGTGCACAATCTCGTGGCGCACATAGATCGGCCGGCCGAACTTGGCCAGCGCGCGCTCGACGATCTCGATGGCGCGGTCCACCCCGGCGCAGAAGCCCCGGGGTTCGGCCATGATGATTTCGGGTGAATCGCCCATCACAGCACCCCGATCAGTTGCACTTCGAAGCGCACCGGCTGACCCGCCAGCGGGTGGTTGAAATCGAACAGCACCGCGCCGTCCTCGCGCACCTGCACCGCCGCACCGGCGTAGCTGCCCAGGCCGTCGGGCGTGGGGAACTGCACCACGTCGCCCGCCGCGTACTGCTCGTGCGGGTCGCCCAGCTCGTTGAGCAGCTTGCGCGCCACCCACTGCACCATGTCCGGCTGGCGCTCGCCGAAGGCCTCGCCGGCGGCGAGCTCGATCACCGTGCGCGTGCCCTCTTCCAGCCCGATCAGGCGCTGCTCGATCGCGGGCGACAGCTCGCCCGCACCGAGGCTGAGCGTCGCGGGCTTGCCCTCGAAGGTGTCGATGATCACCTGTCCCTGCGGTCCGGACATGCGGTAGTGCAGGGTCAGGAAGGAACCTTCTTGGACTTGGGGCATAGGGCGTGGGGTTATATCAGTCAAAAGTATGCAAAATGGACAGCTGGGAGCCGACACAGCCCTCTATTGTAAAAACCCCATCCCATCAGGAAGGACCGCCCATGAATGACCTGTCAATCACTGGCGTCAAGCAATGGCCGCGCGACTCGCGCCCCCGCGAAAAACTGCTTGAGCGAGGGGCCGGCGCTCTGAGCGATGGCGAGTTGCTTGCCCTGCTGCTGCGCACCGGCATCGCCGGCAAGAACGTGCTCAAACTCGCCGAGGAGCTGCTGGAGCGCTTCGGTGGTGTCAGCGGCCTGCTCCATACCGGGGCCGACGCCCTCAAGCAGATCAAGGGGCTCGGCCCCGCCAAGCGCACCGTGGTGATCGCCGTGCTGGAACTGGCCCGGCGTGCATTGGCCGAAAGGCTGGAGGAAAAAGCCGTCTTTGAGAGCCCGAGCGCGGTGCGCGACTACCTGCAGCTGCACCTGGGCGCGCGGCCGCACGAGGTGTTCGCCGTGATGTACCTCGACAACCAGAACCGCCTGATCGCCATGGAAGAACTCTTTCGCGGCACCCTGGCACAGGCGGCGGTGTACCCGCGAGAGATCGTGGTGCGCGCCCTGCATTTCCACGCGGCGGCCGTGGTACTGGCGCACAACCACCCCAGCGGCAACGCCGAACCCTCACTCGCCGACGTCGAGCTCACCCGCACCGTGCTCACGGCCCTGGCCCTGGTGGATGTGCGCGTGCTCGACCATTTCGTGGTCACACGGGAGAAGGCGGTTTCCATGGCCCAGGAAGGCTTGATCTAGTTGTTGGGTCTCGGGAGGTTGTGCATGACCGCATGCGGCCGATGGGCGGCTGGGGTTGTGCCCTAATGGGCGCTGGCCGCGTAACGCGTCCAGGCGCTGAACACGCCCGCGGCAGTGCGCTGAGCATCGTCCCCACATAGCCGCAGCCCCTGCAAGACCCGGCCGAGGTCGGCCGTGCCGAGGTCGCCCAAGTTGCCTTGCACCAGCGCCTGGCGCGCCCAAAAGCGCTGCGGCGCGACCGGCTCCAGCAAGGAACAACGCAGTGACACGTGCAGGTAGCCCGCGAAGGCCGTGAGCGGCGCGGGAGACGGCCACAGGCCGGGTGGCACTCGGGCGCTCACCGTCCACACGATCAGCACCTGCGACACCCGCTCGGGCACGTCGCCCTCGAAGAAGCCCAGCATCAGGTGACCGTCCCGCCATTCGAGCACGGGCGCCACCAGAGCGGTGCCCAGCACGTCCCCCGAGGCATGGATGATCGACGCCATGGGCGAGGCAGCAGTTAACAAACGGACCAGCGAGACATACGCCTCACGTACCCCGCCGCCATCGTCCAGGCCGTTGGGCAGGTTCATCGGAGCCACGAACCAGGGTGGCTCACCGCACACGCTGCACCCCTGGCGGCAGTGATGCACGGGCGCTGTGCATGCGGTGGATCGTCCTCACGGTGTAGATGCCCACACCCGTCCACACCAGCAGGAACATGATGAGGGAGTGCCGCGAGAAAGGCTCGGCGAACCAGAACACGGCCAGCAGAAAATTGCAGGTAGGTGAGATGTACTGGAGAAAACTCATAGGCACGGTGGGAAGGTTTCGCGTGGCCACCGTGTACCACCACATGGGCAACACGTTGATCACTCCGAGCATGAACAACAGAACGTTGTCGGTCAGGCTGGTGGTCCGGAAGGACTGTAAGGAACCCTGTTGTACGTAGTGCGCGAAGATGAGCATCGCCGCCGGCAGTAAGGCCAGCAACTCGAGGGCGACCGAAACCTGCGCATCAAAGTTGACGTTGGCCCGCTTGTAGACCGTGTAACCCGCGTAGCACAGGCCGAGGCCGATGGCCAAGAACGGAAAGCTGCCTTGGGTAGCGATGGCGTAGTACCCGATGCCCGCAAAAGAAACCAGCACCGATGCCGCCGACCAGCGGTCGATGCGCTCCCGCAGGAACACCATGCCCATCACCACGGTGAAGATGGGCCCTAGATAGTATCCAAGACCTGCTTCCAGCACGCGGTTGTTAGTCACGCAGTACATGTAGAGAAACCACCAGACGGCCAAGATGGCCGCGCAGACGGCCACCACAGGCAGCTTGGTGACGTCTCTAACGAGTTGCCGGAACTGCGCGCCCTTGCGATAGACGAAGAACAGCAGGGGCATCAGAAACACGATGGACCACAGGATTCGGTTAGCCAGTAACTCATAAGTATGGACATGGGATAGCGGCCGGTACCACAAGGGGTATGTGCCCCATATGAGGGAGGCACCGACGCCGGCATGGATACCCAGGCCGATATTCTGCTGTTCGTTCGGGGCTTGCATGGCGTTTCCCTCCAAGTCTCAGTGGGCCGCCATGGCACTGGCGTGGATACCGATCACCGCACGACCCGAAGGATCGTCGATCAACTGCCCCCCCAGCCAGGCACTGGCTGCCTCGGTGGCGTTGCCTGCCGACTTGCCGCCAGGCGCGCAAAACACCGCCGATCGGTGCGGAAAGAGCTCCTCGAAGATGGATCGGTACAGGTAGGCCTCCTTGGACCCAGGGGTGTTGTGGGGAAAGCGGTGCCCCGCCGCTTGCAGCGCGCGATCTGTCACTGCCTGCGCGGCCATGGCCTTCAAGCCATCGATCCATTCATAACCGACACCATCGGACGATTGCTCCTTCTGACGCCATGCGATGCTGGGCGGCAGGTAGTCGGCGAAGGTCTCGCGCAGGATGTGTTTCTCTATCCTGCCGTCACCGCACATCTTGAAGCGGGGGTCGATGCGCATCGCCACGTCAAGGAACTGTCGGTCTAGGAAGGGCACCCTGGGCTCCACGCCCCAGGACAGCAGGGTCTTGCTGACCCTCAGGCAATCGTAGAGATGCATCATCGACAGCTTCCGAAGGCACTCCTCGTGAAGCTCGCGAGGACCCGGTGCCTTGTGGAAGTACAGATAGCCCCCGAAGGCCTCATCGGATCCGTCACCGGTGAGCACGACCTTCACGCCATTGCCGCGAATCTTCCTCGCCAGCATCTGCATCGGCGTCGACGCCCTGACCGTCGTCACGTCGTACGACTCAATGTGCCAGATGGTCTTCCGGATGGCGTCGAAACCTTCTTCGATCATGTACACGTGCTCGAAGTGGCGGGTGCCGAGAAAGGCGGCCATCTCACGCGCGGCGGCTAGGTCGGGCGATCCCTCCAGGCCGATGGAGAAGGAGCATAGGTCCGATGCCCGGCCACCGGCTTGAACGTACTTGCGGACCGCGATGCTGGACACCAGCGACGAATCGAGCCCCCCCGACAGCAACAAGCCGAAAGACACATCGGACATCATGTGCGACTCGACCGACTCCTCCAGCGCCTCGCGCAGGGCCGCGACTTCGCTCGACCAGCCGCGCACGCCCTCGAAGTTCTGCCAGTCCCGTTCGTAGTACTGAACAGGCGCCGGCGATGCACTACTCAGGTAGTGCCCGGGCGGAAGGATCTCAATGCGCTCGCAGACGCCCACCAAGGCTTTCATCTCTGAAGCCACGTACAGGGCGCCACTGGCGTCATGGCCGTAGTAGAGGGAGAGGATGCCCATGTGATCCCGGCCGATCAGATAGGTCCCGGTGCGTTGGTCCAGGATGGCGAAGGCGAACATGCCCCGCAGGCGCTGCAGGCAGGCCACGCCTTCTTCCATGTACGCAGCCAGGATGGCCTCGCAGTCCGACGCTGTTGCGAAAGGGTACTGCGCGAACGTCTGACGGACCTCGTGGTGGTTGTAGATCTCGCCGTTGGCCACGAGCGCGACCGATTGGTCCTGGCTGTAGAGAGGCTGGCCACCGGTAAACACATCGACGATCGATATGCGGTTGTGCACCAGGACGCCGCTCGGACATGAGAAGACGCCGTGCGAGTCGGGCCCGCGGTGGATCATGAGATTGGACTGATCCACCGCGATCCGCCGCGCCTCCTGCTCGGAAACTGCGGGATTAAAAATGCCAAAAATTGAACACATGCCTCGGTTCTCCTCGAACACAGTTGGGGGTTAACGCAAACGGAAAGTGGTGGCGCGTAAAGCGCACGCCTGATCAGCGGGGGCTCAGGCAAGCGATGGAGCGCGCGCCTCGAGAAGGTCGGATCTCGCCAGCCCCAGCTCAGACACCAAGTCCGCCACGCCCTCGAAGTCGCCATCACCGTGCAGTTCGGTGCATTGCGGCGGACGCAGGCCCTCACTATCGGGGAGGCCTCGGTAGAGCTGATCCAGCACATCAGCCCACAGGCGCGTTTCCCGGCTGGTGAAGGCGGATTGGGCTTCGTAGAGCGAACGCACGAACAAGGCTTTCTCATCCGTGCTGCAGTCCTGAACGACCGGCCGCACCAGCATCGGGAACAGGCGCTTGTGACACACCTCATCGGCCTTATGCAGTGCGACGGCGGTGCGGAACAGGGGCTGGATCTCGTCGGCCTCGCTCAAAAGCGATAGGTAGTCGCTGATGAAGATCTCCGACACCGTCGCGTAGGCCAGGCGCACGAGAGCGAAGCGGCGGGGATCCGCGATCGCCCGCTGCTGCGCGTCCAGCCGCAAGGTGAGATCGAACGCGGGCATGCGCACGTCGATGCCCCGAAAGGACGAGGTCATCCGGCACAACTCGGCCGCCACGAGCGTGTGGAAGCCTTCATCGGTGACGGTCTCTGCGACCGCGCTCAACTCGCGATCCGACAGTCGGTGAGACGTGCTCAGCTGCATTAGGTCGAGGCAGGCAGGAATGATGATCTGCGTCTCGATCGAGATCGTCTTGTGGTTGTAGACCAGCCAAGCCGCCGACAGGCACGCGGACTGAAGGTGCTGCGGACATTGATGAAAGGCAGGGTCATCCCGGAAGGGCAGCAGCGCAGTCACGAAGTCAGGCACCTCAGGATCGAGGGCCGGCTCCCAAGCCCATGGCCGTCGCACTGTCGCTCGCGCGTACCAGCTGTCGACGAATCGCGCCATCAAGGCGTCTGAAGTCTTGTCGTACGCAGCCCCGCCATAGCGGAGATACCGGGAACCTGATGTCAAGAAGCACCTCGCCTTTCATTTTTTAAAGTACCACTTTATAAATCATATTTTCCAGAATCTTGGTATCAAATAAAATATTTATTACTACATTTAAAAGAAGCATCCACGCAAACCGATGGATACGGAAGCTCCCTGAAAGACGACAGCCTTGGAACCTCCACAATGGCGGACATGAAGGCGACCACCCTCGGCGAACTCAAGGCCATCCGCAACGCGCTGGCCGAGTGCAGCGCGCGCGAAACCGCCGAGCGCGAGGCCGAGCGCCTGGCCACGGCCCGGCGCGAACGCGAGCACCGGCTGTTCGAGCTCGCGGTCGGCCCGGTGCGGCCGATCGCGCACCCGGGCCGCATCGAGCCGCGCCCGGTGCCGGTGGACCCGTTGCCCCTGCAGCGCCAGCGAGACGAGGCCTCGGTGATGCGTGAGGCCCTGTCGGACGAGTTCGACGTCGAGACCCTGCTGCACACCGATGAGCTGCTGAGCTACCGCCGGCCGGGCCTGGGGCCGGAGATCGTGCGCAAGCTGCGCGAAGGCCGCTGGAGCATCCAGCGCCAGATCGACCTGCACGGCCTGCGCACCGACGAAGCCCGTGAAGCCCTGGGCCGTTTCATCCGTGAAGCCCACCTCGCCGGCCTGCGCTGCGTGCGCGTGGTGCACGGCAAGGGCCTGGGTTCACCCGGGCGCACCCCGGTGCTGAAGAACCGCGTGCTGCGCTGGCTGGTGCAGAAAAAGGAAGTGATCGCCTTCGTGCAGGCGCGCCCGGCCGAAGGGGGTGCGGGCGCGCTGGTGGTGCTGTTGCGCTCGGGCTGACGCGGGTCCATACTGCATGTCCGCTGTTGGAAAGGACTGCATATGCTGAACAACGCTGCAGTGACCACCATGCTCCCCGTCATCGACATGGCGCGGGCCCGCCAGTTCTACGAGGGACGGCTCGGGCTGACGCCCGGCGGCACCCGGCCGGACGGCAAGTTCGTGTACCAGGTGGGCGGCACCACCCTGGCGCTGTTTCCCAAACCCGAAGGCACGAAGGCCGAGCACACGGCGATCAGCTTCCAGGTGGCGGACATCGTCGCCACCATCGGCGGACTCAAGCAGGCCGGCGTGGTGTTCGAGGACTACGACTTCCCGGACTTCAAGACTGTGAACCACGTGTGCGTGCTCGGTGCCGAGAAGGCCGCGTGGTTCAAGGACACCGAAGGCAACTACCTCTGCCTGCACGAGGACATCCCGCAGGCAGCGAGGTGAAGCCTAGCCCGGCGAGTTCCGCATCCAGTCGGCGGTCTGGAAGAAGCTGGTCTTGAGCCGCTCGCGCAGCGCCGCGTCCACGCCAGTCTCGCCCATCGCCTGGTCCATGCAGGCCAGCCACTGGTCGCGCTCGATGATGCCGATGGCAAACGGCATGTGCCGCATGCGCAGGCGCGGGTGGCCGAACTGCTCGGTGTAGTGCTGCGGGCCACCGAGCCAGCCGCAGAGGAACCAGAACAGTTTCTGCCGCGCGCTCTCCAGCGTGCTGCCGTGAGCCGCGCGCAGTTCGCGGTAACGCGGCTCGATGTCCATCAGGTCGTAGAAGCGGTCGACCAGCGCGCGCACCCGGTCTTCGCCGCCGATCCAGTCGAACGGCGTGGCGTGCTGCGTGGGTTCCTGGGGTTGAATGAGATCGCTCATGCCGTTTTTTTCAGACTGCTGCCTTGCGCAAGGTTTCCACCACCGGCGTGCGCAGCACGCTGCGCAGCCCCCACCAGCCCGCCAGCAACGCCAGCAAGGCGCCCGCAACGGCACCGCCCAGCGGCACCCAGGGCGAAGCCGTCCACGAAAACTGGAACACGAAACGGGCCAGGGCCCAGCCCACCGCGACCGCCACGGCCGAGGCCAGGAAGCCCGCCAGCAGGCCCACGCCGAGCAGCTCGATGCGCTGCACCTGGCGCAGCAGCCCGGAGCCCGCGCCCACGGCGCGCAGGATGGCGAACTCGCGCTCGCGCTCGCCGCGCGTGGCCGTGACCGCCGAGAGCAGCACCACCAGACCGGCCGCCAGCGTGAAGGCGAACAGGAACTCCACCGCGCTGATGACCTGGCCCAGCACGCGCTGCACCTGGGCGATGGTCTGGCTCATGTCGACGTTGGTGATGTTGGGAAACTGGCGCACCAGGGCGTTGTCGAAACCGTTGGTGGGTTCGGGCGCGCGAAAGGCGCTGATGTAGCTCAGCGGCACGTCGGGCACCTGGGCCACCGGGAACACGACGAAGAAGTTCACCCGCATCGAGCCCCAGTCCACCTTGCGCAGGCTGGTGATGCGGCCCTCGGTGATCTGGCCGGCGATGTCGAAGCCCAGGCGGTCGCCGAGCTTGAGGCCGAGCTCTTCGGCCAGCCCCTCTTCCACGCTCAGCGCATCGCGTTCGTTCTCGGTCCAGCGGCCGGCCACCACCGGGTTGTGCGCGGGCAGCGTGGCGGTGTTGGAGAGGTTGAACTCGCGGTCCACCAGGCGCTGCGCCCGGTCTTCGGTGAAGTCCGAGGGCGCCACGGTCTTGCCGTTGATGGTGACCAGCCGGCCCCGGATCATGGGATACCAGTCGAAGCGCTGCACGCCGCCCTGCCGCAGCGCCTGCTGGAAGGCCTCGCCCTGCTCGGGCTGCACGTTGATGACGAAGCGGTTGGGCGCATCGGGCGGCGTGGCGCTGCGCCAGCTGGAGATCAGGTCGGTGCGCAGCAGCACCAGCAGCACCAGCGCGAGCAGGCCGACCGCGAGCGCGCTGATCTGCACCACGGCGAACGCCGGGCGGGCCGAGAGCTGGCGCGTGGCCATGACGAGCGCGCGCGGCGCGGTGGCCTCGTTCACGCTCGCGCGCAGCACGCGCACCGCCGCGTAGCTGGCGGCGGCGAACAGCAGCACCGCGCCCGCGAAGCCGCCCACGGCGATGGCGCCCAGCAGCAGGTCGCGGCTGGCGGCCAGCAGCAGCGCGGCGAAACCCGCCACCCCCAGGCCCAGCACGGCCAGCGTGGCGGGCTTGAGCTGGCCCACGTCGCGGCGGATCACGCGCAGCGGGGGCACCTGGGCCAGCTGCAGCACCGGCGGCAGGCCGAAGGCCATCATGAGCGTGAGGCCCATGCCCAGGCCGAGCAGCACCGGCGTGAGGCTGGGCGCGGGCAGGCTGGCTTCAACCAGACCGGCCAGCAGCAGCACGAAGGCGTGGTGCACCGCATAACCGATGGCCACCCCCAGGGCGCTGGCGAACAGGCCGATGAGCGCGAACTCGAGCGTGTAGGCGCGCGCCATGGTGCCTTGCGAGAGGCCGAGCACGCGCAGCATGGCGCAGTCGTCCAGGTGGCGCTGGGCGAAGCCGCGCGCGGCGATCGCCACGGCCACGGCGCACAGCAGCGCGGCCAGCAGGGCCACGAGGTTGAGGAATTTTTCGGCGCGCCCCAGTGTCTGCTGCATCTCGGGCCGACCGCCTTCGAGCGACTCCAGCCGCATGCCGCGCACGTCGGGCTGCTCAATGGCCTTCGTGGCCCAGTCGCTGAAATCGGCCACGCGGGCCTCGTTGCCGATCACGGCCAGGCGGTAGGTCAGCCGGCTGGCGGGCTGCACCAGGCCGGTGGCGGGCAGGTCGGCGGCGTTGAGCATGACACGCGGCGCGAAGCTCATGAAGCCGCCGCCCCGGTCCGGCTCGACCACGATGAGGCGCGCGATGCGGAACGTGGCATCGCCCAGCAGCAGCGCCTGGCCCATCTTCAGATCGAGCGCCGCCAGCAGGGCCTCGTCCACCCACACGGTGCCGGGGGCAGGGATCTCGCGGGTGGCGCTGTCGGGCCCGCCCTGGGCCTCGGCCACACGCAGGGTCCCCCGCAGCGGGTAGCCCTCGCCGACCGCCTTCAGCGCCACCAGGCGCGCGGCGCCGCCCTCTTCGTCGCGCGCGCGGCCCATGGTGGGAAAGCCCAGGGTCTGCGTGGTGGTCAGGCCCAGTTCGCGCGCCCGGGCCTCGAACGAGGGTGGCGGCTGGTGGTCGCTGCTGACCACCGCATCGCCGCCGATGAGCGCGCTGGCGTCTCGCGTGAGGCCGCCCTGCAGGCGATCGGCGAAGAAGCCCACCGCCGTGAGCGCGGCCACCGCGAGGGTGACGGCGAGCATCAGCAGGCGCAGTTCGCCCGCGCGCCAGTCGCGGACCAGGGAGGACCAGCCCAGGGTCCAGAAGCGGATGGGCAAGGAGGGGGTGGGCGGTGTCATGGTGCGGGGTTCGAGCGCGCGCGGCCCGACTGGTTCACTTCGTCCCAAAGATTCGGTCGCCCGCGTCGCCCAGGCCCGGCACGATGTAGCCGTGTTCGTTCAGGCCGCGGTCCACCGCCGGGGTGTAGACCGGCACGTCGGGGTGGGCGTCATGGAAGGTCTTGAGGCCCTCGGGGCAGGTCACCAGGCAGACGAAGCGGATCGAGCGAGGGTTGGTCTTCTTGAGCCGGTCCACCGCGCTCACGGCGGAGTTGCCGGTGGCGAGCATGGGATCGAGCACGATCACGTCGCGCTCGTGCATGTCGTGTGGCATCTTGAAGTAGTACTCCACCGCCTTGAGGGTGGCGGGGTCGCGGTACAGGCCGATGTGGCCGACGCGCGCGCCCGGGATCACCTGCAGCATGCCGTCCAGAAAACCGTTGCCGGCGCGCAGGATGGAGGCCAGCACCACCTTCTTGCCGTCGATGACGCGCGAGGTCATCTTCTCCAGCGGGGTCTCGATCTCGATCTCCTGCATCGGCATGTCGCGCGTGATCTCGTAGGCCAGCAGGGCACTCAGCTCATGCACCAGCTCGCGAAAGCTCTTGGTGCTGGTGTCCTTGCGGCGCATGAGGGTGAGCTTGTGCTGCACCAGGGGGTGGTCAATGACGTGGACGTCTCGGCTCATGGGAAAGGCGCTTTCAAAAGGCGGGCCGCCGTGGCATGCCCCGGCGGCGGATGGGCAGTGGGTCGAGTTTATGTCCTCACGCAATGCCTTCATGCGCGGTTTCTATACTGCCCGCCGTGTCCCGCCCTTCCCCAACCCACCGCCGCACCTGGCTCGCCATCGCCGCGCTCATCGCCGCCATGGCGGTGCTGCAGGCCTTGCCGGCCGGTGCCCGGGCAACGCTGCGTTTCGAGCGCGCCGCCCTGCTGGACGGCGAGCTCTGGCGGCTGTTCACCGCGCACCTGGTGCACCTGGGCTGGGCCCACTGGGCGCTCAACGCCCTGGGACTGGTGCTCTGCGGCGTGCTGGCGAACCCGCTGCCGTCCCCCGGCAGGCTGCTGGCGTGCGTGGCCGGGTTGGGGCTGGGCGTCTCGCTGATGCTGCTGGCCTTCGATCCGTCACTCACCCACTACGTGGGGCTGTCGGGTGTGCTGTACGGCCTGTTCGTGCTCACGCTCTGGCCGCAGGCCCGGCGCGGCGATGGGCTGGGCCGCGTGGCGCTGGCCACGGTGCTGGCCTGGATGGCATGGCAGTGGGCGGTCGGCCCCGTGGCCAGCGAGGCCGCGCTGATCGGCGGCGCCATCGTGGCGCAGGCGCATGCGTATGGCGTGGCGGCAGCAGCAGGCCTGCTGGTGATGGAACGCCACCTCAAATGGGAATAATTCTCATTCGTGAGTTACACTTGCGCACATCTTTTCATCCAGGGTTTCTGGCTCGCCATGCTGGTTCGGTACTACGACGAATTGCTGGGCTTCTTCATGCGGGAGGTCAAGGACCCGCACGAAGCGCAAGACCTCGTGCAGCTGACCTTCGAGCGCATGCTGGCGCGCATGCGCTCGGGCGAGCCCGTCGAGAACGCGCGTGCCCTGCTGTTCGAGATCGCCCGCAACCTGCTGATCGACCGCCACCGGCACCTCAAGGTGCGCCAGCACGACAGCGACGACCTGCTCCAGGAGATGGCCGGCCCGAGCGCGCACGAGCCCGAGGCCATCTACGCCGGCATGCAGCGCGCGCGCACGCTGGTGGCCACCATCGAGCGGTTGCCACCGCGCTGCCGCATGGCCTTCGTGCTGCACAAGATCGAAGGGCTGTCGCATGCCGAGGTGGCCGCTGCCATGGGGGTCAGCGTCAACGCGGTCGAACGCCACATCATGCTGGCGGTGGCGGCCTGCCGCCAGGCCCTGGGCGAAACCGTCCGCGCCAAACGGACACCGGCCCTCGACGACTGAGCGGCGAAGCACCCGACATCAGGTTTTGGCGGCCTGATCCGTCTCCTTGGGAGAAACCACGAAAATCGCCCCCATGAACCAGCGCCCGCCACCGCCGCCCCCACACGTCGATGAACCGATCGACGAGTCCCTGCTGGACGCGCTCTCGCCGGTGGATTTCGAGGCCCTGCAATGGTCGGTGCGCGCGGCGGACGGCCTGCCGGCACCGGAACAGGCCGCCTTGCAGGCCTGGCTCGACGCAGCGCCCGAGCACCGCACCGCGTTCGAGGAACTGGCCGGCGTCTGGAGCGCCATCGACGAGATCCCCCCGGCCGGCACGGCGCGCCTGCGCACCACCCTGGCGCTGGACAAGGCGGCCGAATCGTCCGCCCTGGACACCCCGCGGGCACCCGCCCCGGCACCAGCGGCCCCGCCTCCCATTGCGGCCCCGGCGCTGCGCCGGCGCGGCCTGTCCCATGCGCTGGCCGCCGTGCTCACGCTCGGGGTGCTAGGCGGCGGCTGGTTCGGCTGGGACCACTGGCAACAGCAACCCACCTTCAGCCGCGACTACGCCACGCAGCGCGGGCAGAACCTCGCGGCCGAACTGCCCGACGGCAGCCAGCTGCTGCTGGACACCGCGACGCGCGCCGGCGTCACGCTGTACCGCAACCGGCGCGAGGTGCGCCTGCCCGAAGGCGAGGTGCTGTTCCAGGTGCGGGGCAACACCGCGCAGCCTTTCGATGTGCTGGCCGGCGCGGCGCGCATCACCGTCGTGGGCACGCGGTTTTCCGTGCGCTACACCCCGTCGCTGCAAGGCGAGCAGACGGTGCGGGTGGCCGTGCTGGAGGGCCGTGTGCGCGTGGCCCGCGCCAACGACACGACGGGCGCGCAGGCGGTGGAGCTCACGCCCGGCCAGACCGTCACCACCGATGCGCAAGGCCAGCCGGGCGCCGTGGGCCGCATGCCCACCGACGCCATGGCCGCGTGGCAGCACCGGCGGCTGGACTTCGACAACGTGCCGCTGGGCCGCGTGCTTGACGAGCTGGGCCGCTACGGCGAGACAGACCTTCGCGCGACCGACGCGGCGGTGGCCCGCCTGCCGGTGACGGCCAGCGTGGACCTGCAGCAACTCGGCATATTCGCGCGCAGCCTGCCCGAGGTGCTGCCGGTGCGCCTCGTGCGCGGCGCGGATGGCACGGAGATCGTGGCGCGCTGAAGCGCGGCGCTTTTTTTCATCCACAGCGACACACACATCAGGTTTTTTTGCGCTGATCCGTCTTCCTGAACAGAGGGCCCCGAATACCCGGCGGCCCCGACGTTGTTGGAGATGGATCCGATGCAGATTCCCCGCTGGCCGCTGGCCACGGTTCCGCTGGCCGTGCTGCTGGCACTGGGCACGCCGCTCACGTCGTGGGCCCAGACCGCGACCGACACCTCCGTGGTGCTCAACACCACCGGCACGGCACAAGCGCTGTCGCAGGCCCTGACCGACCTCGCGCGCCAGTCGCGCCTGACCCTGGTGGTGTCGCCCGCGCTGCTCGCCGGCAAGCGCGCACCCGCCGTGACGGGCCGCTTCACACCCCAGCAGGCGATGGAACGCCTGCTGGCAGGCAGCGGCCTGGCCGGCCGCATCGAGGCCGGCGCCCTGACGGTGCGCCCGCTGCCCCCGCCCGCGCCCGCGCCGGCCACGCCCGCCCCGCAGGCGGACGCGGTCGAGCTGCCCACCGTGCTGGTCACGGCCGAGCGCGAACAGGCCCTGCCCAACGCCGCCACGGTCAACACGGTCAGCCGCGAGGAACTCGACCGCCTGCCGCCCACCAGCACCAGCGACATCTTCAAAGGCGTTCCCGGCGTCACCGCCGCGAACGCGCGCAACGGCGCCTCGTTCGACCTCAACGTGCGCGGCCAGCAGGGCGACCGCGTGAAGGTACTGGTGGACGGCACGCAGTCCACCAGCAACACCTCCAAGAGCTACGGCGGCGAGAACAACCACAACTACGTGGACCCCGACCTGGTCAGCGGCATCGTGGTGGAGAAAGGCCCCAACAGCGGCCCGCACGGTGCCGGCACCGGCGGCGGCGTGGTCAACCTCAGCACCCTCACCGCCGATGACCTGCTGCGCGACGGCAAGAACTGGGGCCTGCGCCTGCGTGGCGGCTGGGCCAACAACGCCAGCCCCGGCACCGGTTTTCGCACCTACAACAACACGGGTGCGATCGACGTGCGCACACCGGACCGGAACAAGTCGGGCAGCGTGGCCGGCGCATGGCGCGCACTCGACGGCAAGCTCGACCTGGTGGCCGTGCACAGCGAACGGCGCAGCAGCAACTACTACGCGGGCTCCAGCGGCAGCCCCACGTTCAGCAACCACGGCCCCGCGGGCGAAACGCGCGAACCGATCTCGCTCTACAAGCCCGACCAGGAGGTGTTCAACACCTCGCAGGACACGAAGTCCGCGCTGTTCAAGGCGCGCCTGCAATTGCCGGCCGATCAATGGGTCGAACTCAGCCACAACCAGCTGGAGTCGAAGTTCGGTGAATCGCGCATCACCGCGTTCGACTACAACATCGAACAGAAGCTGCTGTCCGAGGTGGAGAAGACCACCTCGTTGGTGCGTTACGGCTGGAAGCCCGCCGCCAACCCGCTCTGGAACCTGCGCCTCAACCTCTGGCACGTGAAGCTCGACGAGCTGCATCCGGAGATCACTTACGGCGTGTCCGGCACCACCGACACGCAGGGCCTGGAGGCGTGGAACAGCTCGGTGTTCGACCTCGCCGGCGTGGGTCTCACGCTGGCCTACGGCGGCTCGTTGCAACACGAGAAGACCACCGGCCTGGGCATCACCGAACCCCGCGGCGAGCGCGAGTTCTCCAGCCTGTTCGTGCGCGCCAACGTGCAGTTCAACGAGCACGTGGCCCTGGACGTCGGGCTGCGCCGCGAGTCCTACGCCAGCGAAGGCACGGGCAGCTTCATCTCGCCGATTCCGGGGCAGGCCCGCATTCCCTTTGCCATCAACGACGGCCACGACCGCGTCAACCCCAGCGTGGGCCTGACCATCCAGCCGATCGAGTCGCTCGCGTTCTTCGTCCGAACCAGCGAGGGCTGGCGCCCGCCCACGCCGAAGGAAGTCGGCCTGACCTATGGCCACAACCGCAGCGTGCTGCAACCCGAAGTGACGGAAAGCACCGAGGTCGGCGCACGCTGGAACGGCAAGAACGTGTGGGCCCGCGAAGACGCGGTGAACGTGGGTTTCACGCTGTTCAACAACCGCCACACCGGCTACCTCGCGCGCCACCTGTCCTCCGGGACCGGCTCGCCCTACTACTACACCAACATCGACGGCGCACGCTTCAAAGGCGTGGAGCTGAGCGCCCGGTACGACAACGGGGCTTTTTTTGGCAGCTACGGACTGAACCACTTCGAGAAAGCCCAGTTCTGCGGCTACCTGGCGCCCGGCTGCAAGGACACCTTCGACGCCAACCTCGGCACCGACATGGCGGGCCTGGTGCTGCCACCCAAACGCACCCAGACGCTGACCCTGGGCACGCGCCTGCTGGAGCGCCGCCTGACCCTGGGCCTGCGTGCCCACTTCGTCACCGGCTCCGCCGGCACCCTGCTCACCAGCGCCGGGCAGACCGTCAACACCGGCTGGCGCCCGCACGAAATCTACGACCTGTTCGGCAGCTGGCGCATCGGGCGCCACCTCGACCTGAACTTCAGCGTCGAGAACCTGCGCGACCGCTACTACGTCGAGGCCATGACCAGCTCTGCGGTGGCCATTCCCTCCCCCGGGCGCACCGCCAAGGTCACGCTCACCTACCAGTTCTGATTCAAGCGAAGCGAATCCACACCATGTCCGCACACACCCTCGCCCCTCCTCCCACCGGCCGGTACGTCCGCCGCGCGGTGTTCGCCCTGCTGTCGGTGGCCGCGGCCGCTGCGCAGGCCACCCTGCCATCGGTCGATGTCCTGCACACGCTTCCCGCCCAACCGGCCGTCTACGACTCGGCGTACGCCGAAGAGTCGCGTTTCGTGCAAGCCACGGGCCCCAACTTCTACGGGGTGATGTCCAACGGCCTGCTGTTCCGGTTCAATTCGGCCACCAGCCAGTTCACCACCCTGCTCGCCAGCGACGCCCGCAACGTCAGCCACCTGACCGTGACCGCCAGCGGCGATCTGTTCGGTATCCGCGGTACCACGAACACCGGGCTCAGCCAGTTCGACTTTGCCTCCAGCGCCTGGATCAACGGCCTGGCCGAACACACCACAAACGGCCTGAGGACCTGGAAGGAAGCCAGCAACGGCACGCTGTACACCAGCTTCACCAACGACTCCTACAAGGTCGACAAAAGCGGCGCCGGTGGCATCACCACGATCTACAGCTACAACGTCGCCGCCGGACGCACCACGCGTCTGATCACCTGGCTGTTGAACCACAGCAATGGCAAGCTGTACGGGCTCGGCTCCACCAACGTGTCGCGCACGGTCGGCCTGGCCGCACTCGATCCAAACACCGATGCGGTGGCGCTGCTCTACCAAACCGACCCGGCGCTGTCTTTCAACACAGGCAGCTTCGGGCCGCTGCTGGAAGGCAGCGACGGCCGCATCTATGGCATCAACCCTTTTGCGGGCACCAACGGCACCGGCGTGCTGTTCCGAATCCGGCCCGATGGCACCGACTTCGAGGTTCTGCACCACCTCGCCGGCGCGAACGCCAACACCGAGGGCGCGTACCCGTCATCGCTGGTGCTGGGCGACGACGGCCACTTCTACGGCTCCACGGCGAGCGGCGGCGTGAATGGCGCTGGCACGGTCTTCCGCTGGAACACCGCCCTGGAGAAGTATGAAACGCTCTATGCCTTCACTGCGGCCACCGAGGGCAACAACCCCTTCAACCTCCGCAAGGGCGTGGACGGCCACTTCTACGGCATCACCAACCGAAGCGGCCCCAGCAACAACGGTGTTCTGTTCCGCTTCACACCCGGCGACGAGGTGCCGGTGTTCAACTTCGAGCCGAAAGTCACACTGAACGCCACGGCGCTGAACAACCTCGGCGCGGGCCAACCGACCTCCGCGCGCACCATCGCACTGGGCCGCGAGGTCACTTTCAGCTGGAGCGGCCAGCTGATCAACAACTGCGTGGCCAGCAGCAACGCGCCGGGCAACCCCTGGAGCGGCAGCCGCCCCGTGGCCTCCACCAGCGACAAGCACACCCCGGCACAGCTGGGCACCTGGACCTACACGCTGACCTGCCAGAGCGGCGACCCGGTGAACTTCCCCGCGCCGGTGGCGGCCTCTTTCACCATCGACGTGGTGCCGGCCAACGCCTCCGCCGAAGCCGGCGGCAACGGCGGTGGCGGCGCGATGGGCTGGCTCGCCGGCCCGCTGGCCCTGCTCGGCGCGCTGGCCTGGCGCCGCCGTCGCCCCACCTGAATGCCCCTCCATGACATCGATCGCCACACCATGACCACGAACGCACACACCACAGACAGCCGCCGCCAGCGCCTGAAGGAAGCCACCCGCAGCACCCACGAGGTGCTGGACCGGCGCATCATGGCCTTCAACCCCTTCGCCAGCCGCGACCACTACGCGCGCTTCGTGCTCACCCAGTACCTGCTGCACCGCGACGTGCAGGCGCTCTACGACGACCCGGTGCTGAACCACCACCTGCCGCTGCTCGCGCAGCGCAGCCGCCTGGCGCTGGTCGAGCAGGACCTGCGCGACCTTGGCATTGCGCTGCCCGAACCGCTGGAAGCCCCGGTGTTCCCCGCCGGCAGCCACACCGACACGGCCACCGCACTGGGCTGGCTCTACACGGTGGAAGGCTCCAACCTCGGCGCGGCCTTCCTGCTCAAGCGCGTGGCCAGCCTGGGCCTGAGCGGTGAACACGGCGCGCGCCACCTGGCGCCCCACCCCGACGGCCGTGCCGCGCACTGGCGCAGCTTCGTCGAGCAATTCGACGAGCTGGTGCTGCCGGCGAACGAAGAGGCCCGCGCCGCCGCCGGTGCCGACGCCGCCTTCGCGCGCGCCCTGGCCCATGTGGAACGGCACTGCGCCGTGGTGGCCGCGTCGGCATGAACCCACCCTGGCGCTGGGCCTTCGGGTGCGCCCTGCTGGGCCTGCTGGCGGCGCTGGTGCTGCGCTTTCCAGCGGCCTGGGCGACCGGCTTCATCGAGCGCGCCGGCGGTGAGCGCATCGTCCTCGTCAACACCCGGGGCACGCTCTGGGACGGCTCCGCGGAGCTTCGGCTCCAGGGCGGTGCCGGCAGCCGCGATGCCACCACCCTGCCCGGGCGCCTGGCGTGGCGCCTGCGCCCTGGGTGGGGAGCCCTCAGAATCACGCTTCACAACGAGGCCGGCCTGCGACAGCCCTTGCACCTGGTCGCCACGCGTGATGCGGGCGGCGCGGTGGTCCTGAGCGCCGCCTCGCTCGACTGGCACGGCCCGGCCGGCCTGCTGCGTGGGCTCGGCACGCCCTGGAACACCCTGGGCTTCGAAGGCGATCTGGCGTTGCGCGCGCAGCACTTGCAACTGCACCAGAGCGCGCAGGGCTGGCAGCTCAAGGGCGAGCTGCTGATCGAGGCGGACTCGGTCTCGTCCCGCATCTCCACCGTGCGCCCGCTGGGCAGCTACCGCATGGCCCTGCAAGGCGGCCAGGACGGCACCACCGCGCTCGCGCTCTCCACCACGCAGGGCGTGCTGCAACTCCAGGGCGAAGGCGCCTTCATCGGCGGACAACTGCGCTTCCAGGGCAGCGCGCGCGCCGCCCCCGAGCGGCGCGACGCCCTGGGCAACGTGCTCAACCTCATCGGCAACCGCGACGGCCCGGTGGCCCTGCGCATCCTGCGCTGACAACCGATTCCCATGCCCACGACACCTCCTGCCCCCACGCGGGGCCTCACCCGCTGGTTGCTCGCCGCCCTCGCCCTGTTGTGCCTGTTGCTCGGTCTGATCGGTGTGGTCGTGCCGGGCATGCCCACCACCGTGTTCATCCTGCTGGCCGCCTGGGCGGCGGCGCGCAGCTCGCCGCGCCTGCACGCCTGGCTGATGGCCCACCGCCTCTTCGGCCCCATGCTGCGCGACTGGCAACAGGGCGGCCAGGTGAGCCGGCGCGCCAAGCGCAGCGCCACGCTCATGATGACGCTGTGCGCAGCCATCATGCCCCTCACCGGCGCCCCCACCTGGGCCATGGTCACGGCCACCGGCAGCATGGCCGGCGTGCTGATCTGGCTGTGGCGCCGGCCCGAACCCTAGTGAGACACCGGCTGTGAGCGCGGCGTCACCGGCGGCACCGCGTCCAGCACCAGGCGCTGGGGGTTGGCGTAGCACAGGAAGCGCTGGTTGGTGGCACGGCCGATGGCGCACAGGCCCACGCGCAAGGCCACGTCCAGCCCCATCTGCGTAATGCCGCTGCGCGAGACCACCACCGCCACGCCCATCTGCGCCGACTTGATCACCATCTCGCTGGTGAGGCGGCCGGTCGTGTAGAAGATCTTCTCGCCGGTGGGTGCATCCGATTGCAGCGCCATCCAGCCGGCGATGGTATCCACCGCGTTGTGGCGGCCCACGTCTTCCACGAACAGCTGCAGCTCCTGCCCGTAAAACAGCGCGCAGGCGTGCACCGAACCGGCCGACTTGTAGGTGCTCTCCTTGAGCCGGATCGCGTTGACGATGGCGTAGAGCTGTGACTGCGTCAGCCTGGCCTCGTCGGGCAGGCGGATGCTGTCGATCTCGTCCATGAGGTTGCCGAACACGCTGCCCTGGCCGCAACCCGTGGTGACCACGCGCTTGGACGTGCGCTCCTCGATGCGGTCGATGCCGTGCCGGGTCTTGACCGAGGCGGCGTTCACGTCCCAGTCCACGGTGATGGACTCGATCTCGTCCACCGAGGCGATGAGGCGCTGGTTGAGCAGGTAGCCCAGCACCAGCCACTCGGGCTGCGCGCCCAGCGTCATGAGTGTGACGAGCTCGCGCTTGTCCACGTAGACGGTGAGGTCGCGCTCGGCGGGAATGGCGATGATCTCGCGCGCACCCTGCTCGTTCATGACCTCGACGTCACGGGTGAGCGGCGCGCGCGCCTGGGTCAGTTGGGGCAGCAGGGGCATGGGCGAAGACTACCGCATGAAAAGGGCCGCCACCCGGAGGTGCGGCCCATGACAAGGCGGTGGGAAGGCTTATTTCTTGGCGGGCGTGGTCGCCGCCGCAGGCGCGTTCGAGCTGGGCGGTGCCTTGGCGGTTTCCGGCGGCGAGTGGGCCCCGGCGGCCTCGGCCGGTTTGGGCGCCACGTAGGCGAACGGCCCGGGGTCGGTGCACGCGGGCGCGTTGGCCGTCGCAGGTGGCACGCTCTTGCCGGTGGCTGCGGCGGTCTTGAAGTAGTTGGCGGCGGCCTTGTCCATGTAGGCGCACAGCTTGTAGCCGTCGACCTTGGCGGCCCAGGCCGTCTTGGCCGCCGCTTCGGCGGCCTTGGCCTTGGCTTCTTCCGTCGGCGGCGGGGGCGCCGGCAGCTTGGCGTGGGCCGTGGCGGCCAGCAGCAGGGTCAGGCACAGGAGGCTGCGTTTCATGGAGATGTCCTCGTTGTCTCTTGGGGTTCAGGCCTTGACGGCGCGCGAGGCCTCGGCCGCGCTGGCCGCGTCCACCGGGCCCGCCGTGCGCTGCGCAGGGATCTTGCCGGCCTTGATGTCGTCGTACCAGAGCTCGTGGTGTTCCTTGGCCCAGGTCTCGTCCACGTAGCCGGTCTTCATGGCCTTGTAGGCGCCCTTCATGCCGATGGTGCCGAGGTAGATGTGGCCCATGAACAGCGCCATCATCAGCACCGCCGCGCTGGCGTGGATCATGTGCGCGACCTGCATGTTGCCGCGCGTGTAGTCCACCGAGGGCAGCAGCTTGTCCAGGAACAGGCCCGAACCGACCACGATCAGGCCGAAGAAGAACACACCGGCCCAGAACACCACCTTCTCACCCGCGTTGAAGCGGTGCGAAGGCACTTCCTGGCCGCTGAACAGGCCACCGCCCTTGAGCAGCCAGGTGATGTCTTCCTTGGCCGGCAGGTTGTCCTTGACGAAGGTGAGGATCACCACCACCAGCGACACCGCGAACAGCGGCCCGGCGAAGTTGTGCAGGTTCTTGAGCGCGTAGGTCAGCCAGCCGAACAGCGTGCTGCCGATGATCGGCAACAGGAAGAACTTGCCGAAGGCCATGATGATGCCGGAGACTGCCAGCGCCACGAAGGCGATGGCGTTGACCCAGTGCGCCGCGCGCTCGAAGTAGGTGAAGCGCTCGATCACGCGCCCGGTGGGCTGGCCGTGCACGGGAATCGCCCCCTTGGCAAAGTAGAACAGCGCGATCGCCACCGCGACGATCAGCAGCACCGAACCGCCATAGGGAATGATCCACTGGTTGCGCACCTGCCGCCAGGCTTCGCCCGCGTTGGTCAGGCGCGCGCCGGGGTAGTTCACGAACGGCTGGATCAGGTTGCCGGCTTCCGGGTACGGCAGGCTGGAATAGCCGGTTACACCCTTGCCCACGTCGCGCCACATCGGCGCGTTGTTGCCGGGCTGCACCTTGCCGCGTTCGGCGTTGGTCTGCTCCGGGTACTTCGGGTCCTTGTTCGCGTCGGGCGCGATCTCGAAGATGTTCGCGCCCTTGATGCCGCCCATCTGGCCGCCGGCGGGTGCGGCGGCGCCGGCGGGCGCCGGGTCTTCCTGCGGCGGGTCCACCTTGAGCGTCTGGGCATTGGCCCAGGCCGCGCTCAGCGCCAGCAGGGCCACGCACCACAGCTTGGGCAGCGCCAGGTGGCGCAGGCCTTGGGTCAGGAGGCTGTGCATGGTGGCGGCCTCAGGGTTTGTTGCCGCCCATGCGGGTGTAGTCGTTCTGGCCGTACTGCGCGCGCGTCTTGAGCTGCTGTTCCCAGCTGGTCTTGTCGCCGGCCTTCCAGTCGGTGTTGGCGTACTGGCTGCTGCCCACGCCCTGGTAGGGTGCACTGTCCTGCTTGACGCCGGCCGCGTTCATTTCCTGCGGTTTCTCGCCGCAGGCGGTGAGCGCGAGCAAGGCGGCGGCCACCGCGGTGGTGAGGGTGAAACGGCGCATCATGACTTGGTCCCCTGTGCGGTGCCGTAGGCGGTGCCCCAGCCCCAGACTTCGGCGCCCTTGCCGCGTTGCAGCACGCGGTTGCGGAAGATGTCGGCCACCACGTCGCCGTCACCGGCGAGCAGGGCCTTGGTCGAGCACATCTCGGCGCAGGCCGGCAGCTTGCCTTCGGCCAGGCGGTTGCGGCCGTACTTCTCGAACTCGCTCTGGCTGCCGTGGGCCTCGGGGCCGCCGGCGCAGAAGGTGCACTTGTCCATCTTGCCGCGCACGCCGAAGGTGCCCTGCGAAGGGAACTGCGGCGCGCCGAACGGGCAGGCGTACGAGCAGTAGCCGCAGCCGATGCAAACGTCCTTGTCGTGCAACACCACGCCTTCGTCGGTGCGGTAGAAGCAGTTGACCGGGCAGACCGCCATGCAGGGCGCGTCGCTGCAGTGCATGCAGGCCACCGAGATCGACTTCTCGCCGGGAATGCCGTCGTTGAGCGTGACCACGCGGCGGCGGTTCACGCCCCAGGGCACCTCGTGCTCGTTCTTGCAGGCGGTGACGCAGCCGTTGCATTCGATGCAGCGCTCGGCGTCACAGATGAATTTCATTCGTGCCATCTTGTTCTCCTCATGCCTTCTCGACGTTGCAGATCGTGGTCTTGGTTTCCTGCATCATCGTGACGATGTCGTAGCCATAGGTCGTGCCGGTGTTGACGGCCTCGCCGCGCACCACGGGGAAGGCACCGTCGGGGTAGTAGGGCTTCATGTCCACGCCCTGCCAGCGGCCCGAGAAGTGGAACGGCAGCCACACCGTGTCGGGCCCGACGCGCTCGGTCACCAGCGCCTGCACGTTCAGGCGCGCACCGGTCGGCGTGTTCACCCACACGCGCTCGCCGTTGCGCACACCGCGCTCGGCCGCCGCCTTCGGGTTGATCTCGACGAACATCTCCTGCTGGAGTTCGGCCAGCCAGGGGTTGGACCGCGTTTCCTCGCCGCCACCCTCGTACTCGACCAGCCGGCCCGAGGTCATGATGAGCGGGAATTTCTCGTGCATCTTGTCGTCCACGTTCTTCTGCTGGAGCGACTTGTAGAGAATGGGCAGGCGCCAGCGGGTTTTCTGGTCGTCGTGGCTAGGGTACTTGGCCACCAGGTCGGGGCGCGTGCCGTAGATCGGCTCGCGGTGCTGCGGCACGGCGTCGGGGAAGTTCCACACCACGGCACGCGCCTTGGCGTTGCCGAACGGGTGGCAGCCGTGGGCCATGGCCACACGGATGATGGCCCCGGTCGGGTCGGTCTTCCAGTTCTTGCCTTCGGCGGCCTTCTGCTCGGACTCGCTGAGGTCGGCCCACCAGCCCAGTTTCTTGAGCAGCACGTGGTCGAACTCGGGGTAGCCGGTGGTGATCTCCGAACCGACCGAGTAGGAACCGTCCTCAGCCAGCAGGGACTTGCCTTCGCGCTCCACACCGAAGTTGGCGCGGAAGTTGCCGCCGCCGTCCATCACGTGCTTGGAGGTGTCGTACAGGTTGGGCGAGCCGGGGTGCTTGATCTGCGGCGTGCCGTAGCAGGGCCAGGGCAGACCGAAGTAGTCGCCGGTCATGTCGTAGCCGGTTTCCTTGTCGATCACCTTGCCCTTGGCCTTGAGCGTCTTCACGTCGAAGGCGTTCATGTTGCGCATGTGGGCCTTGAGGCGCTCGGGGCTCTGGCCGGTGTAGCCGATGGTCCAGACCGACTTGTTGATCTCGCGCAGGATGTCCTCGGGCATGGGTTCGTCCAGGCCCTTGATCTTCTGCATCTTGTAGTTCTTGCTGAGCTCGGTGGCGAAGCCGAGTTTCTCAGCGAACTGGTGCATGATCATGTGGTCGCTGCGGCTCTCCCACAGCGGGTCGATGACCTTCTCGCGCCACTGCAGCGAGCGGTTGGACGCGGTGCAGGAACCGCTGGTCTCGAACTGCGTCGCCGCCGGCAGCAGGTACACCGCGCGATTCGGGTTGAGGTCTTCGGGCTTGCCGGGCATGGCCGCCATCGACGCGGTGGCCGAGGGGTACGGGTCCACCACCACCAGCAGGTCCAGCTTGTCCATCGCGCGCTTCATCTCCAGACCGCGGGTCTGCGAGTTGGGCGCATGGCCCCAATAGAACACGCCGCGCAGGTTGGGGCCCTGATCGATCAGTTCGTTGTTCTCCAGCACACCGTCGATCCAGCGCGAGACCGTGATGCCGGGCTTCTCCATCGTGCCTTCGGCGTACTGCTTCTTGATCCACTCGTAGTCCACGCCCCAGGTGTTGGCGAAGTGCTTCCACGAGCCGGCGGCCAGGCCGTAGTAGCCGGGCAGCGAATCGGGGTTGGGGCCGACGTCGGTGGCACCCTGCACGTTGTCGTGGCCGCGGAAGATGTTGGTACCGCCGCCGCTCTTGCCCACGTTGCCCAGCGCCAGCTGCAGGATGCACGAGGCGCGCACCATGGCGTTGCCGATGGTGTGCTGCGTCTGGCCCATGCACCAGACGATGGTGGCCGGCTTGGCTTCGGCCAGCATCTTGGCCACCTTGAACATCTGTTCTTCCTTGACGCCGCAGGCCTCTTCCACGGCCGCCGGGGTCCACTTGGCCATCACGTCGGCCTTGACGGCTTCCATGCCGTAGACGCGGTCGTTGATGTACTGCTTGTCTTCCCAGCCGTTCTTGAAGATGTGGTGCAGCAGGCCGAAGAGGAAGGGGATGTCGGTGCCGGAGCGGATGCGCACGTACTCGTCGGCCTTGGCCGCGGTGCGGGTGAAGCGCGGGTCCACCACGATCATCTTGCAGCCGGTTTCCTTGGCGTGCAGCATGTGCAGCATGGAGACCGGGTGCGCCTCGGCGGCGTTGGAGCCGATGTACAACGCGCACTTGCTGTTCTGCATGTCGTTGTACGAGTTGGTCATGGCGCCATAACCCCAGGTGTTCGCGACGCCGGCCACCGTGGTGGAGTGGCAGATGCGCGCCTGGTGGTCGCAGTTGTTGGTGCCCCAGAAGCTCACGAACTTGCGCATCAGGTACGCCTGTTCGTTGCTGTGCTTGGAGGAACCGATGAAGTACACCGAGTCGGGCCCGCTGGCCTCGCGCAGTTCCTTCATCTTCGCGGTGATCTCATTGAGCGCGGTGTCCCAGCTGATGCGTTGGTACTTGCCGTTCACCAGCTTCATCGGGTAGCGCAGGCGGTACTCGCCGTGGCCGTGCTCGCGCAGCGAGGCGCCCTTGGCGCAGTGCGCACCGAGGTTGATGGGGGAATCGAACACCGGCTCCTGGCGCACCCAGACGCCGTTCTCCACGATCGCGTCGGTCGCGCAGCCCACCGAGCAGTGCGTGCAGACGGTGCGCTTGACTTCGATCTTGCCGGTGCCGTCGATGGACGACTTGCCCGAAGCGGCCTCGGCCTTCTTCACCAGCGTGAGCTGGCTCGCGGCCAGGCCGACGCCCACACCCAGTCCCGAGCGGCGCAGGAAGGCGCGGCGGTCCATGGTGGGCAGGGCCGAGGACAGGCCGCGCTGCAGGCGGTGGACAAAAGCGGAAGACGTCGCGCCCGAGGCGTGCGCACCCGGGCCGGATTTTTTGGTCAGCAACATGGGGAGCTCCTGTTCGCTCAGATGCGGGTGGTCTGGTAGTACTGCTTGACGTGGTCGCTCAGCGAGTACCCCCCGCCCTTGGTCGGCGCCGGCTTGGGCTCGACCACGGCCGCCGCGTCTTCCGGCGCCACACGGGGCAGCAAGGTGGCCGCAGCGGCCAGCGCACCCACGGTGGACGCGCCTGCGAACAGGGTGCGGCGGTTCAGGTTCGGACGGCCTTCTTCGGGCGTGGATCGTGGGGACTTGTTCATGCCTGTCTCCTGTGGATGTCGGGCCCACCAACACAACATGCGGGCCTTTTGCATACGTGGAATCTAACCGTCCCCCACCACCTATGCAAGCCACTCATAAGGGCAGTGCCCCTCTGAAATGAGAGTGGTTCTCATCCTTGAATGCCGCAGCGCAACATGCGGTCGCGCTTCCGAATTCATAGCCAGAACCGTGCCACCGCATCGGCATCCGCCGCGCGGCAACGGCCACCCAGGCAACGCGCGGCACCCCGCTCGACGGCCTAGGGATAACCCATGAGACAAAGCCATTCAGTTGCGGCGTCCCGCGCCAAACTGTCATCCCCGGGTGCGACAAGTTGTCGCACGCGCCGTCCCGCGCAAGGGGTCGGAAATGCGCCAATACCCCAGTGATTTCGTAGGCTTACTCCGTAGAATCCTTCGGGGTGGACACCCCCTTTCTCCCCCCTTCGCCCGAAAGAACCCTGGAGGGTTGGCCCGACTGGTCGATCCTGATCGTCGACGACGAGCAGGGCATGCTCAACTTCCTCGTCAAGACGCTGGCACCGCGTTGCCACTTCGTGATGAGCGCCTCCAGCGCCGAGGACGGCGCGCAGTGGCTGCGCGGCCACCACGTGGACCTGGTGATCCTCGACATCTCCCTGCCCGGCAAGAGCGGCGTGGTCTGGCTCAAGGAGCTGCGTGAGCAGGGCTTCACCGGCGAGGTGATCCTGATCACCGCCTTCGCCGACCTGGACACCGCCATCGAAGCGCTGCGCGCGGGCGCCTCGGACTTCATCCTCAAGCCGTTTCGCGTGCCGCAGATCCTCAACGCGGTGAAGCACTGCTACGAGCGCTCGCGCCTGCGGCGCGAGAACTTCGTGCTGCGCCGCGCGGTCGTCACCAGCGCCCCCGGGCGCGCCGCGCTGGTCGGTGGCTCGAGCGCCATGCAGCAGCTGCGCGAATCCATCGCGCGCGTGGCCCCGGTCAACAGCACCGTGCTGCTGCAGGGCGAGTCGGGCACCGGCAAGGAGCTGGTGGCGCGGGAGCTGCACGCGCTCAGCAGCCGCGCGGGCGGGCCCTTCGTGCCGGTCAACTGCGCGGCGGTCTCGCCCGAGCTGATCGAGAGCGAATTGTTCGGCCACGCCAAGGGCGCGTTCAGCGGCGCCACGCGCGCGCGCGACGGCCTTTTCCATTACGCCCAGGGCGGCACGCTGTTCCTCGACGAGATCGCCGAACTGCCGCTGTCCATCCAGGCCACGCTGCTGCGCGCGATCGAAGACCTCAACATCCGCCCGGTGGGCAGCGAACAGCTGGTGCCGCTGAACCTGCGCATCGTCGCCGCCACCAACCGCCAGCTCAGCGAAGAGGTGGCGGCCGGCCGCTTCCGCAAGGACCTCTACTTCCGCCTGCAGGTCGTGGACCTCGCGCTGCCGCCGCTGCGCGAGCACAAGGAGGACATCGCCGAACTGGTGGCGCACTTCATCGCCCAGTTGGCGCCCTCGCTCGGCGTGGAGCCACTGGCCATCAGCGAGCACGAGATGGACTTCCTGCGCCAGTACGACTGGCCCGGCAACGTGCGCGAGCTGCGCAACCTGCTGGAGCGGTCGCTGATCCTGGGCAACCTCAATGTGTCGGCGCTGTACCCCGGCGTGGCGCGCCGCCCCGAGACCAGCAGCGCCCTGCCCACCGACCTGCACACGTTGGAGAAGATGCACATCCTCTCGGTGCTCGATTCGGTGCAAGGCGACAAGACGCGCGCGGCGCAGTTGCTCGGTGTCTCGCGCCGCACGCTGGAGCGCCGCGTCGCCGAATGGGGCACGACATGACACCGACGCCCCGCGCATGACGGTCTGGCGCGCCCCCCGCTGGCTGGCCGGTTCGGTCCGCAACAAGCTGCTGGCGATGGCGCTGCTGCCGTTGCTGCTGGCGTTTCCGATGCTGGTGCTCGCGCTGGCGCTGTGGGGCAACGTCGCCTACGACCGCCTGTTGATCACGAAGGTGCGCAGCGACCTGGCGGTGGCGCATGGGTATTTCGATCAGGTGCTCAGCGAGGTCGGCTCGGGCACGCTGGGCGTGGCGGGCTCACAGGCGCTCTACACCGCCCTGCGGCCCGCGACCCCGACGGACCGGCGCGACGCCGTCAACGAGCAACTCGCCCTGGCCCGCGAGCGGCTGGGGCTGGACTTCCTGCTGCTGTACACGCCGCAAGGCCAGCCCCTGGCGCGCGCCGTGCCCGCGGGCCTGAGTCAGGCGGACGCGAACGCGCCGATTCCGCTCATGCCCCCGGCGCTCGGTGGTTCGATGAACGAGAACAGCCGCGCGATCGCGCGCGCCAGGCTGCTCGTGCTGGAGCCCGAAGCCCTGGAAGCGCTGGCGCCGCACCTTTCACCGCGCCTGCGCATTCCGCTGGTGGCCACGCGCAACGCCGCACCCGCCACGCGCGAGACCGAACACCGCGCCATGGTGATGCTTTCGACCCATCCGGTGCGCGACGCGGCGGGCCAGACCATCGCGCTGCTGGCCGGCGGCCTGCTGCTGAACCAGAACCTCGACTTCATCGACCACATCAACCGCATCGTGTACCCCGAGGGCTCGCTGCCCTTCGGCAGCCAGGGCACGGCCACGCTGTTCATGGACGACGTGCGCATCACCACCAACGTGCGCCTGTTCCAGGACCAGCGCGCGATCGGCACGCGGGTGTCGCAAACGGTGCGCGACGCGGTGCTCGGCCAGGGCCTGACCTGGCTGGACCGCGCCTTCGTGGTGAACGACTGGTACGTGTCGGCCTACGAGCCCTTGCTGGACGCGCACGACCAGCGCATCGGCATGCTGTATGTGGGTTACCTGGAGGCGCCGTTCCGGCTGGTGCGCTACGCGATGCTGGGGGTGATGGGCCTGATCTTCCTGGGTGTGATGGCGCTCTCGGCCTGGTTCTCGCTGCGCTGGGCGCGCAGCATTTTCCAGCCGGTGCAGCGCATGAACCGCACGATGCAGCTGGTGGAGGAAGGCCAGTCGGGCGCGCGCGTGGGCGAGATTTCGGCGCGCGACGAGCTGGGGGCGCTGGCGGGCCATCTGGACGAGTTGCTGGACGTGATCGACGACAAGACGGCAGCCTTGCAGCGCTGGGGCGAGGAGCTGGACCACAAGGTGGCGGAGCGCACGGCGGAGCTGGAGGCGAGCAATGCGTCGTTGCAGGTGGCGCAGCAGCAGTTGGTGAAGAGCGAGAAGCTGGCGGCGATCGGTCAGTTGACGGCGAGCATTGCGCACGAGATCAACAACCCGATTGCGGTGATGCAGGGCAATCTGGATCTGATGCGCGAGACGCTGGGGGCGGCGAGCCGGCCGGTGGCGTCGGAGCTGAAGTTGCTGGACGAGCAGGTGGAGCGCATGCGCATCATCGTGACGCAGTTGTTGCAGTACGCGCGGCCGACGGAGTACGCGGGGTATGTGGAGACGCTGGACATCAACCGGACGATGGAGGACTGTCTGGTGCTGGTGGGGCATCTGTTGGCGCAGACGCACATTCGCGTGGAGCGGGATCTGCAGGCGGCGCGGCGCGCGGGGTGCAACCGGCAGGAGTTGCAGCAGGTGGTGATCAATCTGTTGATCAACGCGATCCAGGCGATGCCGCAGGGTGGGGTGTTGCGGTTGGTGACGCGGGATTGGGTGGATGAGGCGGGGC
>NZ_JBWKZH010000039.1:0-56478 GCF_059424305.1 Hydrogenophaga sp. GW456-12-10-14-TSB4
CACCCGCCCTGCCCACCAAGCCAGAGCGAAAAAATCACCCCTTGGCGCGACTGAGCATCAACTCGGTGTTCACCTTGCGATCCGCATTCACCTTCTGAACAGAGGGCCGCTCACCCAGCTTCTTCAGGTAGTCGCGCACCGGCAGATCGGCCAGGTAGTCACGCCCGTAGATGATCTTGGTTGCGCTGCTCACCAGCGGCAGGTGCACCGCCCCCGCACAATCGGCCAGCGTGAAGGTGTCGCCCGCGAGGTAGGGCGAAAACTTCGCCAGCTTGGCGAACGCTGCGATGTTCTTCTCCAACTGCGGACCGATCTTCTCTTTGGCCGAATCGCTCACCTTGCCGCCAAAGAACGCCTCCGGATACAGGTTGCGCGCCACCAGCTCCAGGTGCAGTTCCATGTAGCGCACCAGCTCGCGCACTTTCGCGGCGCCGAAAGCGTCGGACGGGATCAGCGGGTGCTGCGGGTAGGCCGACTCCAGGTAGTCCAGGATCACCGTGGACTCGGACATCGCACCGGCGTCCGTCTTGAGGTAGGGCACCTTGCCCAGCGGGCTGCAGGCCTTGTCGGTCTCGCCGACCCAGGCCAGCTCCTCATCAAAAGCCACGCCTTTTTCGAGCAGGGCAAGCTTGACCTTGTTGTAGTAATTGCTGGCCGCGAAGCCGCAGAGTGTGAGCATGTCAGTCTCCTGTAGGTGTTGGATGGCCGACCCCATCGTAGTCGCGGGGCATCCGGCCGCCCGTCCCGCAGTTGACGGACCCGGCTGATAAACTGCCCGCCCATGCGCCTCACCCGCACCACCCACCGATTCGCCGCCTGGCTGGCCATGCTCGCCATGCTGCTGGGCGCGCTCGCGCCCACCGTGGCGCAGGCGGTGGTGGCGGCCCAAGGCGGTCCCGGCTGGGTCCAGGTCTGCAGCGCCAGCGGCATGGTCTGGGTGCAGGCCGATGCCATCGACGGCGACAACGCCGTCGCCGATGTCGGCAAGTCCATGGCCGACGCCTCGCGCCACTGCCCCTGGTGCAGCCTGCATGGCGCGGTCGGCCTGCCGCCCGCCTCCGTTCACACCCCGCTGCTCGCGCCCAACGCCGAGCCTCCGCCCGAGCCGTTCCGCTCGGCCCTGCCCGCGCCACCCTGGCCCGCCGCGCAGTCGCGCGCCCCGCCCACGGCCTGACGCCCCCACCGGCCCGCGCCTGTCACCGCGCGGGCCGCACCGCCTTTTGTGCACCGAACCGCGCCGCCGCCCTGCGGCCCGGGCCGTGCGACCCCGATCAATTTTTCAATGGACATCTCCATGAAATCCCTGCTCCTCTCCACCCTGCTGGCCGTGACCGCCAGCGCCTGGGCGCAAGCGCCCGCTCCCGTCGACGTGAAAGACGCCTGGGTGCGCGCCACCGTCGCGCAACAGAAATCCACCGGCGCCTTCATGGCGCTCACCGCCAAGACCGACGCCCGCGTGGTCGAGGCCCGCTCGCCCATCGCCGGCGTCACCCAGATCCACGAAATGGCGCTGGACAAGGACGTGATGCGCATGCGCGAAGTCAAAGGCCTGGCCCTGCCCGCCGGCCAGACCATCGAGCTCAAGCCCGGTGGCTACCACGTGATGCTGCTGGACCTCAAAGGCCAGGTGAAGGCGGGTGACGTCGTGCCGCTGACCCTGGTGCTGGAAGACAAGGGCGGCCAGCGCAGCACGCTGGAAATCAAGGCCACGGCGCGCGCGCTGGGTGGCACCGTGGCCGCACCGGCCGCCGCCGGCGCCGACCACGGCGCGCACAAGCACTGAGGCGCCCACCATGGCGACCGTTGAACGCGCGTCCCCGGCGGACGCGGGGGCCAGGCTGCCCCGATTCCATGCCGTGGCCTGGCGCTGGCACTTCTACGCCGGCCTCTATGTCGTGCCTTTTCTCCTCATGCTGGCCCTGACCGGGCTGGTCATGGTGTTCTTCACCGGCTTCCAGACCCGCCTCGGGCCGGTGGTGACGGTGGAGGCGATGGACCGCGCGCCGCTGCCCGTCAGCGTGCAGGCGCAGGCCGTGCTCGAGCTGCGCGCCCAGGCCGCGCTGCGCGAGTACATCGCACCGGCCGCGCCCGAGCGCGCGAGCTGGTTCGTCGTCGCGCGCGACGGCGTCACCGAAGCGGTGGCGGTGGACCCCTACACCGCGCAGGTGCTGCAGCTGGTGGACAAGGACCGCACCTGGTTCGCCTGGGCCGAGAAGATCCACGGCACGCTGCTGCTGGGCGATGTGGGTGACCGCCTGATCGAGATCGCGGCCGGCCTGGCCATCGTGATGGTCGTCACCGGCTTCTACCTCTGGTGGCCGCGCGGGGGCACGCGCTGGGCGCAGGTGCTGCTGCCCGACCTGCGCCAGAAAGGGCGCCTGTGGTGGCGTTCGCTGCACGCCAGCGTGGGCTTCTGGCTCGGTGCGGTGCTGCTGGTGTTCCTGCTCACGGGGCTGTCCTGGACCGGTGTGTGGGGCGCGAAGTTCGCGCAGCCCTGGGGCAGTTTCCCCGCCGCCAAGTGGGACGCCGTGCCGCTGTCCGACGCCACGCACGCCACGCTCAACGCCGGGGGCACGCACGAGGTGCCCTGGGGCCTGGAGCAGACGCCGCTGCCGGCCTCGGGTTCGCAGGGCGGTGCGGTGGGCGTGCCCGCCGGCCAGCCGGTGAACCTGGACAGCGTGGCCGCGCTCGCGAAACAGCTCGGCTTCTCGGGCCAGCACCACATCCAGCTGCCGCAGACCGACACCGGCGTGTTCACCCTGTCCGCCGACACCATGAGCGGCGACCTGGGCCGCCCGACGCAGGACCGCACCGTGCACGTGGACCGCTACACCGGCCGCGTGCTGGCCGAGGCCGCCTACGCCGACTACCCGCTGCTGGCCAAGGCCATGGCGGTGGGCATCGCGCTGCACCAGGGCGACCTGGGGCTGTGGAACGCCGTGCTCAACGTGCTGTTCTGCCTGGCCATCGTGTTCCTGTGCGTCAGCGGCATCGTGATGTGGTGGAAGCGCCGGCCCAAGGGCAGCTGGCGCCTGGTGGCGCCGCCCGCGCCGCGCGACCCGTCGCTGTGGAAGGGCGGGGCGTTGGTGATGGTGGCGCTGGCGCTGGCCTTCCCGCTCAGCGGCGCGGTGCTGCTCGGCGTGCTGCTGCTGGACTGGCTGGTGGTCTCGCGCCTGCCGGCGCTGCGGACCGCGCTGGGCTGATCAGGCGCTCGGGGCCCGCACCACGCTCGGTGCGGGCGGCGAGCTGGCACCCGATCCGCGCTCGAAGGTGACCACGTGGTCCACCTCGGCGCGGATCCCGATCCACTCGCCCACCGCGTGGTTGTGGTGCGAGGGCACGTGCGTCATCAGCACCTCGCCGCTGGCCAGGCGCAGCGTGTAGAGGAACTCGGAGCCGCGAAACGCCTTGCGCAAAATCTGCGCTTTCACCGGCGCGTCGTCGTCGTGCACGATGTCGTCGGCGCGCAGCAGCACGTCGCACAGGCCGGCCTCGTAGGCCGAAGGCAGCGGACATTCCTCCACGTCGTGCAGCGGGCCCAGCGGCGTCTGCACCGAGACCTGGCCGCCTTCCATGCGGATCTGCGCCGGGGCGAACACGCCGTGGCCGATGAACTCCGCCACGAAGCGCGTGGCCGGGCGGTGGTAGAGCGCGTAGGCGTCGTCCCACTGGTGCAGGTGGCCTTCGTGCATCACGCCGATGACGTCACCGATGGCGAAGGCCTCCAGCTGGTCGTGCGTGACGAAGAGGGCGGTGGCGCCGGCGGCCTTCAGGATGCCGCGCACCTCGTGGGCCAGGCGCTCGCGCAGGTCCACGTCGAGGTTGGAGAACGGTTCGTCCAGCAGCAGCAGGCGCGGGCGCGGCGCCAGCGCGCGGGCCAGGGCCACGCGCTGCTGCTGCCCGCCCGAGAGTTCGTGCGGAAAGCGCGCCTGCATGCCGGCCAGGCCGACCAGCCGCAGCACCTCGTCCACGCGCGCCTCGCGCTCGGCGCGCGGCAGGCGGTCGATGCCGAAGGCGATGTTGCGGCCCACATCGAGGTGGGGGAAGAGGGCGTAGTCCTGGAACACCATGCCGATGCGGCGCTGCTCGGCCGGCATGTGATGCTGGCTGTCGCTCACGGTCTCGCCGTCGAGCGTGATGCTGCCGCTGCTGGCGCGCTCGAGGCCGGCGACCGCCCGCAGCAGGGTGGTCTTGCCGCAGCCCGAGGGGCCGATGAGCACCCCGATATCGCCTGCGCGCAGCCCCAGCGAGACACCATCGACGGCCGCGTGGGACTGGCCCGCATACCGCACGCCGAGTTGGGAAACGTTCAGGAACATAGGCGGTCCATTGTAGATAACTACAATTCTCATTTGTGTTGACGCGGGTCAATGGCCCTTTCCCTCCCGAAGACCTTGACCATGCTGCGTTGGTTGGCCCCCGCCCTGTTGATCCTGCTGGCACTGTTGCTGACGTTGCCGGTGCTCTCGCTGGGGTTCTCCTGGTTCGAGTTCGATGCCGTCGCGCGCGATGTGCTCTCGCAGATGGCGCAGACCGTGCTGCCCGACTACGCACTCACCACGCTGGTGCTCTGCGTGAGCGTGGCGATCGGGGTGGCGCTGGTGGGCATGGCCACGGCCAGCGCGGTCACGCTGTTCGACTTTCCGGGCCGGCGCTTTTTCGAGTGGGCGCTGCTGCTGCCGCTGGCCATGCCGGCCTATGTGGTGGCCTATGCCTACACCGACTTCCTGCAGTTCAGCGGCCCCTTGCAGGTGTGGATGCGCGATGCCTTCGGCCTGTCAGGGCGCCTGCTGCCCGAGGTGCGCAGCACGTCGGGCGCGGTCTGGGTGTTCACCTTCTCGCTCTACCCCTATGTCTACTTGCTGGCGCGCACCGCGCTGGCCGAACGCGCCGCCCAGCTCATGGAGGCCGCGCGCCTGCTGGGCGCCCCGCTGGCGCGACGCATCCGCGAAGTGGCGCTGCCGCTGGCGCGCCCGGCCGTGGCCGCGGGCGTGGCGCTCGCGCTCATGGAGACGCTGGCGGACTTCGGCGTCGCCAGCTACTTCGGCATCCAGACCTTCACGGCCGGGATCTACAAGGCCTGGCTCGCGATGGACAACCGCATGGCCGCGGCCCAGCTCGCCACCATGCTGCTGGCCCTGGTGGCCCTGCTCATGTGGCTCGAACACCGGGCCCAGCGGCGGCTGCGCTTTGCCACCTTGCGCGGCCAGCGCGCCGGCAGCGCCGAAGCCCAGCCCACGCGCCTGCACGGCGGCCGCGCCGTGTGCGCCGTGCTGGCCTGTGTGCTGCCCATCGCCTTCGGTTTCGTGCTGCCGGTGCTCTTCATGCTGCGCCCGCTCATCGGGGGCTGGGACGACCTGCCCTGGACCTCGTTCCTGCAATGGTCCCGCAACAGCGTGTGGCTGGCCGGCCTGACGGCCGCGCTGGCCACCGCGATCGCCCTGGCGCTGGCGTTCGCGCTGCGCGCGCGGCCGGGCCAGGTCACGCGCGGCGTGGGGCAACTGGTGAGCCTGGGCTATGCCGTGCCGGGCGCGGTGATCGTGGTCGGCCTGCTGCTGCCGGTGGGCTGGGTGCAGTCCGTGTGGCCCGAGGCCAGCGTGGGCTACTGGGTCACCGCCACCGTGCTCGGTATCGTGTGGGCCTACCTCGTGCGCTTCACCGCCGTGGCCCTGCAGTCGATGCAGAGCGGTTACGCCCGCATCCCCGCCAGCCTCGATGACTCGGCGCGCATGCTGGGCACCACCGGCCTGGGCCTGGCCGCTCGCGTGCACTGGCCGCTGCTCAAGCGCTCCACCGCCGCCGCCGCGCTGCTGGTGTTCGTGGACGTGATGAAGGAGCTGCCCGCCACCCTGGTGTTGCGGCCCTTCAACAGCGACACCCTGGCGGTGGTGGCCTACCAGCTGGCCCGCGACGAGCGCCTGGGCGAGGCGGCCCTGCCGGCGCTCACGCTGGTGCTGGTGGGCCTGGTGCCGGTGATCCTGCTGAGCCGCACGCTGAGACAGCGGTAAGCGGGTGTTGCAGCGGCTTGTGCCCGCGGGCCCTCGCTGCTTTAATGCGCCGATGTCTCAAACCCTTGCTGCCCTGAACGAGCGCCGCCAGCTGCTGGCCTTGGCCGGTGCCACTGCCCTGGTGGCCGGTTGCGCCCCCTTTTCCCGCCCGCTGCCGGGCCAGGCGCGCGCCAGCGAAGCCTACCGCCGCGAGGCCGCGAGCCACATCTACCGCAAGTACCCGGACCGCATCTACCGGGGCAAGCTGCCGCCCATGCTGTACGCCATCGGTGTGCTGGAGGTCGAGATCAGCCAGGGCGGGCGCGTGGGGGCCACGCGCTGGCTGCGCGGGCCCAGCCACGCGCCCGAGGTCATGGCCGAGATCGAACGCCTGGTGCGGGCCGCCGCGCCATTTCCCTCACCGCCCGGCTTCGGGCTTGTGCAGTACGTGGACACCTGGCTGTGGGACCGCAGCGGCCGCTTCCAGCTCGACGCCCTGACCGAAGGCCAGCTCTGACGGACGTCCTCAAGGCTTGGCCATCTCCCGCGGCCCGCCGTTGACGCCCCAGGGCGTGCCGAAGCGGTCGGTCACCATGCCGAAGGTGTCGGCCCAGAAGGTTTCGGACAGCGGCATGGTCACCTTGCCGCCGTCGGACAGGGCCTTGAAGACACGTTCGGCCTCGGCCACGGTGGGGAAGGTGATGGCCATCATGCAGCCCTGGATGCCGGTGAAGCTCATGCCGGGCGGCGTGTCGCCGGCCATGATGGCGAAGTCCGGGTGCACCAGATAGGCGTGCATGATGAGCTTGGCGCTCTCGGGCGGCACTGGTTCGCCGCCGGGCATGTCGGCATAGGTGATGAGGGCCTCGAGCTTGGCGTCGAACACCTTGGCATAGAACTGCATCGCCTCGGCACAGTTGCCGTTGTAGGACAGGTAGGCACAGAGTTGCGTGGACATGAACATCTCCTGAAGGGGTGGATGGAAAGAGAGCTTGCCACCTGACGACGAGCCAGGGGCGGCCGTTTCGACATCGGCCGATGCCGTTCGACGAGCGGCGGGCGCTACCATCGCTCTCCATGGCGCTGAACTGGGTCTGGGTCGGTTTCTTCACCGTGGCTTTCGCCACCGCTGTCGCGCGCTGGTTGCTGGGCGAGCAGGGCATCCTGCAGGCGCTGATGACAGCCATGTTCGACGGCGCGCGCTCGGGGTTCGAGATCTCGCTCGGCCTGGCCGGGGTGATGGCGCTGTGGCTGGGCCTCATGCGCGTGGGTGAGCGCGCCGGCATGATCGAGCTGCTTGCCCGCCTCGCCGGGCCGCTGCTGCGGCGCCTGTTTCCCGGCGTGCCGCAGGGCCACCCGGCGCAGGGCGCGATGACCATGAACATCTCGGCCAACCTGCTCGGCCTGGACAACGCGGCCACGCCGCTGGGCCTCAAGGCCATGCGCGAGCTGCAGACGCTCAACACCGAAGCACCGGGCACGGCGAGCAACGCGCAGATCATGTTCGTGGTGATGAACACCGCGGGCCTCACGCTCATCCCCACCTCGGTGATCGCCATCCGCCAGAGCGTGGCGCTCAAGCAGGGCCTGGGCGCGGGTTTCAACGCGGCCGACATCTTCCTGCCGGTTTTGCTCGTCACCTTCATCTCGCTGCTGGCCGGTGTGCTGGCGGTGGCGGTGTGCCAGCGCCTGCCGCTGTGGCGCGCGCGTTTCCTGCTGCCGGTGCTGGCGGTGGCCGGCCTGTTGGCGGCGGCCGTGACCGCGCTGGCCCGGCTGCCGGCGGAGCAGGCCGCGCGCGTGGCCGGCACCACGGGTGCGGCGGTGATCCTGAGCGTGGTGATGCTGTTCGTGCTGGCCGGAGCCTGGAAGCGCCTGAACGTGTACGACGCCTTCATCGAAGGCGCGAAGGAGGGCTTTGGTGTGGCGATCCAGATCGTGCCCTACCTCATCGCGATCCTGATCGCCATCGGGGTGTTCCGCGCGGCCGGCTGCATGGACTTCCTGCTCTCGGGCATCGGTGCCGCCGTGGCGGCGCTGGGCTGGAACACCGACTTCCTGCCGGCGCTGCCGGTGGGGCTGATGAAGGTGCTCTCCGGCGCGGGCGCGCGCGGGCTGATGATCGACGTGATGCAGACGCACGGCGTGGACTCGTTCGCCGGGCGCCTCGCGGCCATCGTGCAGGGTTCGACCGAAACCACCTTCTACGTGCTGGCGGTGTACTTCGGCAGCGTGGGTATCCGGCATGCGCGGCACGCGCTGGCGTGTGCGCTGTTCGCCGACGCGGTGGGGCTGGTGGCGGCGATCGGGGTGGGTTACGCCATGCTGCGCTGAACGTGTGAGCTGGCGCGAGGTCGATCGGATCGCGGGAAGCTTCAGGTGGCCTGGGGCGTGAAGCTGAGCGACAGGCCGTTCATGCAATAGCGCAGGCCGGTGGGCTTGGGCCCGTCGTCGAACACATGGCCCAGATGGCCTCCGCAGCGCCGGCAATGCACTTCGGTGCGAACCATGCCGAACGCCTTGTCCGTGCGCGTGCCCACGGCGTTGTCCAGCGGCTTCCAGAAACTGGGCCAGCCGGTGCCGCTGTCAAATTTGGTTTTGGACGAAAACAGCGGCAAGTCGCACCCCGCGCAAGCAAACGTGCCGACGCGGTGCTCCTTGTTGAGCGGGCTGCTGTAGGGCAGTTCGGTGTCCTCCTTGCGCAACACCGCGTACCGCTGCGGCGTCAGCCGTTGGCGCCACTCGGCGTCGCTGTAGCGGACTTCAAAGGTCTCGCCGGGGGCGGCGGCCCAGACCCAGAGCGGCCAGAGGCCGGCGGTGGTCAGGAGCAGGTGGCGTCGGGTGGTCATGGCATCGTCCTGTGAGAACCGAGGATGGCGACAGCTTAGGGCGCAGCGGTTCGAAAAATCCTCACAGAAACTTCAAATATCCGTGACAACTCCCGCTCGGGGTCGTCTTCATCTGGCACGCGGGGCCTGCGGATACCGGTCTGGTACCACCAACAGGAATCGAACCTGTATCTAGCGCTTAGGAGGCGCTCGTTCTATCCATTGAACTATGGCGGCGAAAAAGAGCCCGCATTGTACGGGGCGGGCTGCAGCCTGGACGCCCCCTCGCGGCGCTGCAGCTTGCCGCAGACCGGCACGTATTCGCCCAGGAAATCGAGAAAACTGCGCACCGCCGGCGAGAGGCCCCGGCGCGAGGGAAACACCGCGTGCACCACGCCCACCGGCGTGGACCAGTCGGGCAGCAGGCGCACCAGCTGGCCGCTGCGCAGTTCGTCCTCGCACATGTAGTCGGGCAGCCAGCACATGCCGCTGCCGCCGAGCACGGCGAGCTTGAGGGTGAGCAGGTCGTCGGCGATGTAGCGCGGGGTGAACTGCAGCACGGCCTCGCGCCCCTCGGGGCTGGTCAGGCGGATGCTGGTCTTGCCTTCGGTGGCGGACATGGCCACGCTGTCGAGCCGGCTGGCTTCCTCCAGCGTGGTGGGGGTGCCCTGGCGCGCCAGCAGCGCCGGGCTGGCCACCAGCACCGAGCGCGCGTCGTCCAGGCGCTTGACGATCAGGCTGCCGCTTTCCTCCAGCGTGAGGCGCACGCGCAGCGCCACGTCCACGCCGTCCTTCACGAGATCGACCACGCGGTTGTTGACCTCCATTTCCACACGCACCTGCGGGTGCCGCGCGAGGTAGATCGGCATCACGCCACCCAGCACGGTCTGCGCCAGCGTGACGGGGCAGACCACGCGGATGGTGCCGCGCGGCTCGGTCTGGGCGTGGGCCACGGCGTCGGCGGCGGCCTGGGCCGATTCGCGCAGGGCCTGGCAGTGGCGCAGGTAGGTTTCGCCCACGTCGGTCAGAGAGAGTTTTCGCGTGGTGCGCTGCAACAGGCGCACGCCCAACTGCGCCTCCAGCCCGGCGATGCGGCGCGACAGGCGCGATTTGGGCAAGCCCAATGCCCGGCCGGCCGCCGCGAAGCCGCCGTGCTCCACCACTTCGGCGAACAGGATCATGTCGTTCAGGTCTTGCATGGTGTTTTTCGTTGATTGTCCTGATTATGGAACGATATGTCGTGAAGTTGCCGACTTATCAAGTATTGGTGTGGAAATCACAATCTATCCATGGCCACCTGGCGTGGCTGTCACCTTTCAGGAGATTTCCATGCAACTGCTTCACATCGATTCCGCGATCACCGGCGACCAGTCGGTTTCCCGTCAACTGACCGCCCAGACCGTGGCGGCGTGGGTGGCCGCCCACCCCGGCACGGCGGTGCAGCACCTGGACCTGGCGGCCAACGCGCCCGCCCACCTGAGCGCCGACGCGCTGGGCTTTCGCACCGGCCAGGCGGCTGCCACCGAAGCGCAGCGCCAGGAGAACGCCGTCTCTGAAGCGCTGGTGAGCCAGTTCCTGGCAGCCGACGTGGTGGTGATCGGTGCCCCTCTGTACAACTTCACCATTCCGACCCAGCTCAAGGCCTGGATCGACCGCGTGGCCCAGGGCGGCCGCACTTTCAAGTACACCGAGCAGGGCCCCGTGGGCCTGGCGGGCGGCAAGACGGTGATCGTGGTGCTGAGCCGCGGCGGCGTGTACTCCACCAGCGAAGGTGGCCGCGCCATGGAACACCAGGAAACCTACCTGCAGACGGTGCTGGGCTTCTTCGGCATCACCGACGTGCGCTTCGTGCGCGCCGAGGGGGTGGGCATGGGCCCGGACGCCAAGGCCCAGGGCCTGGCGACGGCCGAGAGCGAGATCCGCGCGCACGTGGCGGAAGCCGCCAACCAGCCGGCGGTGGCCAAGGTCGCCTGACGTTCAGTCGAACGCCGTGGTGAAGATGAGGTCGATGGCGTTTTCTTCACCCGCTCGCGCACGCACCGTCACGCGGCGCGAGAGGTCGTAGAACATCGAGACCGTGCCCATGGCCCCGGCCAGGCTGGCCTCGTAGGTCAGGTACAGCTTGTTGGACAGGCGCTTGCCCAGCGTGAGCGCGGCCGCCGAGGTGGTGCCGTCGGCGTTCGTGGCGGCGCCGGCGAAGGACAGCTCGTCCAGGCCGAAGGCGCTGGCCAGCCCGCCGTCGAGGTTGCTGCCGTTGCGCGAGAGCAGGGCCAGCGCGGCCTGTTGCAGCACGGCGGCTTCGGCGCCCGCGCCGCTGGCCGGGCGGCCGAGCACCAGCCAGGCGAGCTTCTCGCTGTCGGGCAGTTCGGGGTCGGAGAACAGGCGCACGCGCGGCGCCTGCGCCGAGCCGCTGATGAGCACACCCACGCGTTGCGTGGTGTTGGGGCGCACGGCGGAGATGTCCAGCGTGGGGTTGTCGTACGGCCCGTTGAAGCGCAGCAGACCGGTTTCGATGTTGAGCCGCTGGCCGTAGGCGCGGTAGGTGCCGCGCACCGTGCGCACCTCGCCGAGCACGCGCGGTGCGGGTGAGGTCGGCGTGCTGCGCACGTTGAGCTGGCCCGTCAGGTAGGTTTGCAGGCCCTGGCCGCGCACCTCGAAGTTGTTGCCCAGGTCCAGGTCCACCAGCACATCGGGTTGCACGCGGAAGGCGTTGGGGTCTTCCAATGGCCGCTCGGTGCCGCGCACCACCACGTCCGAACCCAGGCTGGGGGTGGACTCGTCGGGCAGCACGAAGCGCGCCTCGTCGGCGGTGAGCTGGCCGCGCAGCTGCAAAGCGGTGCCGGCGAGTTCGGCCTGCAGTTGGCCGGAGAGCGTGAGCATGCGGTCGGCGCGGGTGGACACGCGCAGCTTCGTCGCCGTGGCCTGCAGGCCGATGTAGGGCTGGCGGCGCGGCTGGCCATTCACCGTGACGGTGCGCCACTCGGTGCTGCCGGTGGCCAGCAGCGTGCCGCCGTTCTGCGCGCCGCCCAGGCCTTGCAGGTAGAAACGCTCGATGGTGATGCGCTCGCCCGCGAGCGTGGCGCGCAACTGGCCACGCGAGAAGGCGATGCCGTTGACCAGAGAGCGCAGGGCCAGGTCGTCGGCGTTGAGCGAGCCGTTGAGCAGGGGCTTGTCGCGCGTGCCGCCGAGGGTGAGGTCGGTCCCCAGGGAGCCGCGCACGCGCCAGCCAGGCGGCGCCAGCGCGGACCAGACGCCCACCTGCGGCAGGCTGGCCTTGATGGTGCCGCGCAAGGGCGCCTGCTCGGCCCAGTACCAGGCGGTGTGGGCGGCATCGGGCGCGCTCAGCGTGGTGCCCAGGTCGGCGCTGGCCTGGCCCAGGCGCTCGCTGTCCCAGCGCAGGCGGGCCAGCACGTTGCTGCCCTGCGTCTCCAGGTTCAGCTCCGCTTCGCGGATGCCGGTCTGCAGCCGCTGGGTGGACGCGGTGTTCTCGTCGAAGGCGCCGTCGGTCTGCACCGACAGGTCGCCGCTGCGCCGCTTGAGCTGGGCGGACAGACGAGGTGGTGCGCCGGCGTCGGCGGGCAAGCTGAGGTCCCACGCGCCGTCGAACACCAGGTCGCCGCCCAGGCCGGACTCGCTCAGCGGGCCGTGGCGCGAGCCTTCGGGGGTGGCGAGGGCGTCCACCCAGGACAGGGGGAGGTTGCTGAGCTGGCCGCGCGTGTCGAGCGCGCCAGCGCGCCAGGTGATGCGTTCCCAGGCCAGTGTCATGGGCGTGGTGACGGTGGGGGTGGCCGCCGCCGCGGCCGTGGCGGCGGGCGACACGGCCACGACGGGGCCGGGCGCGGCCCGGCGGCGGAACACCGGCTGCAGCCGCAGCTGGCCGGGGTCGGCCTGCAGCTGCAGTGTGTCGCCGCGCGCCCCCTGCCATTGCACGCCCAGCGCGGCGGCGCTCTCCAGCGTCCATTCCACCGTGCGGTCGGGGCGCGCGCTGTCGGTGGCCTGCAGTTTCAACCGGCTGAGGTCCAGGCGGCCGGTGTCGATGTCGGGCTGGCGCGCGCTGCCCAGTTGCAGCATGCCTTGCGTGCCCAGCGAGACGCGCCAAGGGCCTTGTTCGGCCTGGCCGGCCAGATCGAGCGCCAGGCGCTCGGGTGGGCCGCTGGCCTGCAGCTGGATCGCGCTGAGGAGGATGTTCTGCGTCGCGGTCGGCTTGTCGGCCAGGCCGGTGGCCACCTCGCGCGCGATGCGCAGGCGCGGCGCGTCCAGCCGGAGCTGCAGGCGGGGCGGCGCGGCCGGGCCGGTGCCGCGGGCCGGCGAGGGGTAGCCGAGCACGCCCAGGCCGCCTTGCCAGCTGGCGTTGAGCCGCGCGCTGCCTTCGGCCTGCAGGCCCGGCTGGCCTTCCAGGGCGGCGCGCAGCGGCGGGCCCACGACGGGCAGGGTCTGCAGGCTGCGCACCCAGCCCAGCACGCGGCCGGCGTTGTCCAGGTTCAGGTCGAGGTCGCCATTGCCCTGGGCGTGGGCGGTCTTGCCTTTCCAGCGGGCTTGCGCGCCGGGCAGCTGCAGGGAAACCTGGCCGTCGAAGCTGCGCGCCAGGGTGTCGAGCGTGCCCTGGCCGTCGAGCGTGGCGTCGGCCATGTCCAGGTGGGCCTGGCGCAGTTCGAGCACGCCTTGCGCGGCGTTGTCGGCGCTGGGGCGCCAGCGGCCTTTCACGTCGAGTTCGCGCAGCCGCAGACCGGCCAGGGCGCCGCCCCGGGGCTGCGCGCCCGAGGGCTGGAGGCGGGCGTTGAGGTCGATGGCGGTGTCCACCGTGCGCGCCGTGAGGGTGCCGTCCAGCGCGGCGGGCGCGATGCTGCTCCAGAGCTGGGCCGGGTTGATGCGGCGCGCCTGGATCTCGCCCTGCCACTGGCCCAGTGGCGAGGCCTGCGCGCCGCTGGCGGGTTCCCACTGGCCCTGGCCTTGCACGCGGCCGCCGCCGAGTTGCGCGTCCAGCTGGGTCAGCGTCCAGCGGGCGCCGCGTTGTTCGAGGGCGGCTTCGATGCGGTCGAGCGGCAGGCGCTGCCGGTCGGCCGGCCCGCTGGCCGCGTTGGCCAGCCGCAGCTCGGCGCGCCAGGCCTCGCCCGCCGGCTGGGCCTTCACCGTGCCGCTGAGCAGCGTCACCGGTGCCTGCGGCCAGAAGGCGGCGAGGTCGATCCGGGCCATGGTGGCGTCGGCGGTTTCGATCGGCTGCGGCCACCAGGGGCGCAGGCGCGCCTGGGCGTCCAGCGTGGGGGCCTGGGCCGGGTCGATCCCGCCGGTGGCCTGGATGCTGGCGCTCGCGTCGAGCGCAGCGTCGGTGGTGGCGAGGGTGCCGGTGAGTTTGGCGATGGCCTGCAGCGTCACGGCTTCGCCGCCGGGCACGGTGGTGCGCACCTCGCCGCCGGCCTCCACCCGCAGCGGCATCGGGGCTTGCGCGCCCAGCACGGCCTTGGCCTGGTAGCGGCCGCCGGCGACCTCCACGCTGTCCAGATCGAACTGGTGTGCGTCGGCCACCCCGAGGTTCCAGGCCCGGTCGGCTGTGCGGTAGCGGTACTGGCCCTTCAGGCCGCTGAAGCGCAGGGGTGTTGCACCGGCCAGTTCCAGTTCGCCGATCGACCAGGGCAGCGTGACCGGCAGGGGCAGGGTGATGGGCTGCAGGGGCTCGGGCGGGGCCGACGGCGTGGGTGGGCGCTGGTCGTCGATGCGCAGGCGGCCAATGTCGAGCTGCGACAGGCGCACGCCCCGACCCAGCACGGCGTCGGCCCAGAACCAGCTGCTCAGGCCGATGCGCGTGTCGCTGGCCTGCACGGTCAGGCCGTCGCGCGCCCACTGCAACTGCGCGATCTGGCCGCCGCGCAGCAGGCTGCCCTGCACACCGTTGACCTCCAGGGTGCCGGCCTGCGGTCCCTGTCGCGCCATGAAGGATTGTCCCCAGCCGATGGCCTGGGCCAGCGAGCCGGGCGAAGCGGCCCACAGGCCGGCGCCGAGCAGGAGCAACAGCACCAGGGCCGCCAGGCCGCCGAACACCCAGCGCACCACGCGGCCGAGGCGCGACGGCGGCGGGGCGATGCGGTCGGGGCTGTCGTCGCTGCTCATGCGCGGTTCAGAACGTGAAGCCCACGTTGAGGTGGATGCGGAAACGCCGGGTCTCCAGGCCGTAGGCCAGGTCCAGCTGCAGCGGGCCGACCGGGCTGTTGTAGCGGATGCCGGTGCCCACGCCCCAGACCGGCTTGAGGTCGCCGGCCTTGTTGGCGATGGCGCCGCCGTCGATGAAGAGCACGTTCTCCCAGTTGGAGCGCTGGTCGTCGTTCCAGATCGGGCGCTGCCATTCCAGGCTCACGACCCCCTTGTAGCGGCCCGGGCCGATGCTGCCGTCGGCGCGCGGCACGCCGATGTCGCGCAGGCCGTAGCCGCGCACGGTGTTGTCGCCGCCGGTCATGAAGAGCTGGGTGTCGGGGATCGGGGCCGATTCGCGCGCCACCACGGCACCGCCTTCCACGCGCAGGGCCAGCCGGCCGAGCTGGGTGCGCCGCGAGGGCGTGCTCAGGTCGCGCGGCTGGCCGGGCACCGGGTCGGCAGCCAGGGCGATCGCGCCCAGCGGCCAGTAGGTGAGCCAGCGCGCCTGTGTGCGCGTGAACGGCAGGCGGGTGCTGCCCAGGGTGTAGCCCACCCCCAGCTCCACCGCGAGACCGTAGCCTCGGTTGGGAAACACCTGGTCGTCGAAGCGGCGCCGGGTCCACGCGTAGTTGGCGCTGATGGACGACTTGGCTTCCTCCTGCGCGGCGGCCGACAGCAGGCTGCTTTTCACGTGGGCGCGGTCGTACTGCAGGTAGAAGCTGCGGTCGTATTCGACGCCGAGCTGCGTCTGGCCCACGCGCAGGCGCTGGCTGCTGGTGGTGGTGAAGTCGTCGAGCTGTTTCGCCAACTGTGCGCCGGCAATCTTGCGCCAGCCGTCGTTGTTCGGGATCGAGCTCCACTCGGTGCTGGCGAGCTGGTCGTCCCGTTCCAGCTGCAGCTTGCTCACCGCGCGCCAGCCGATGCCGGGCACGCTGTTGTGCGTGTGCTCCAGCGACAGGCGCGCGCCGTTGTCGGTGCTGCCGCCGATGCCGATCACCACCTTCTGCCGCTTGCTCTCGCGCAGTTGCACCATCACCGGCAGGGTCTGGCCGTCGGTCGAGGGTTCGGCGTAGACGAACACGGAGTCGTAATAACCGCTCTCGGCAATGCGGCGCTGCGCGTCCTGCAGCTTGTCGAGGTCGTAGTCGCTGCCCGGGGTGAGGCCGGTCAGGCGCACCAGGCGCTCGGCCGTGACGGCGTCGTAGCGCTCGGCGCCTTGCACCACGACCTCGCCCATGCGCATGGCCTGGCCCGAGTCCAGCTCGATGTAGAGCCGGGCCTGGTGGGTCTGGGCGTCGATGTCGGCCAGGCTGTTCTGGATCCGGCCCAGCGGGTAGCGCTGGGCGATCAGCCGCCGCAGCGCGGCGGTCTTGGTGCGGTCCCAGTCGGCCTGGGAGAAGGGCAGGCCGGCGATCAGGTCCACCTCGCGCTGGATGTCGGCGCGCTGGGCTTCGGCCTCGGGTGCGCTGGCGATGTCGCCCACGAAGGACACGGTGGTCGAGGCCACCTGCGTGAGCGGGCCGGGGTCGACCCGGACCGTGATCGTGCCCAGCGACCCGGCATGGGCCGCGCGCTCTTCGTTGCGGGTGGCGGCGGCCGCCTCGCCGAGCCCCGGGGGCGGAATCACCTCGACGGTGGGCGAGAAATGGCCGAGCGTGGCCAGCAATTCGCGCACATTGGCCGGAGCCAGCGCGAGCAGGCGGCCGAGTTCGTTGGCATCGAGGCTGCGCAACTCGCGGTAGCGCTGCACCTCCATGTGGCGCAGCAGGAAGTCGCGCATGGCCTTGTCGGGCCCCTGCATGTCGATCTCGAAGCGCGCCCCGGCCGGCTGGCGCGGCTCGCTCGGGGCGCGGGGTACGTCGGCATCGCTGTCCGCGTCGTCCTGCGGCGCGGCGCGCGGGGCGCCCGCCGCCGGCGCCTGGGCACGCGCGGTGAGCGGCCCGAGCACGGTCGCGCAAAGCAATAGAGACCAGGCCCAGCGAGCAAGGCCGGGGAAGGAACGGTTCATTCGGCAGTTATTTCGAGAGCAGGCGCATCGTGTCTTCAAGCCCCTTCAAGGTCAGCGGGTACATGCGCTGGCCCATCAGTTGCTGAATCACGCTGATGCTCTGTCGATACTGCCACACCCCTTGGGGTTCCGGGTTGATCCACGCAAACTTCGGAAACGCGTGCGTGAGGCGCTGCAGCCACTCGGCGCCGGCCTCCTCGTTGTTGTATTCCACGCTGCCGCCGGGTTGCAATATTTCGTAAGGACTCATCGTGGCGTCGCCCACGAAGATCAGTTTGTAGTCCTTGTTGTACTTGCGGATGATGTCCCAGGTCGGAAACTTCTCCGCGTAGCGGCGGCGGTTGTTCTTCCACATGAAGTCGTAGACGCAGTTGTGGAAGTAGTAGAACTCCAGGTGCTTGAACTCGCTCTTGACCGCCGAGAACAGCTCCTCCACGCGCTGGATGTGCTCGTCCATGGTGCCGCCCACGTCCATGAGCAGCAGCACCTTCACGTTGTTGTGCCGCTCCGGAATCATCTTGATGTCCAGGTAGCCGGCGTTGGCGGCGGTGGCGCGGATGGTGTCGGGCAGGTCGAGTTCGAGGTCGTTGCCCTCGCGCGCGAACTTGCGCAGGCGGCGCAGGGCGACCTTGATGTTGCGCGTGCCGAGCTCCTGCGTGTCGTCGTAATCGCGGTAGCTGCGCTGCTCCCACACCTTCACGGCGCTCTTGTTGCCGCCCTTGCCGCCGATGCGCACGCCCTGCGGGTTCTGCCCGCTGTTGCCGAACGGCGAGGTGCCGCCGGTGCCGATCCATTTGCTGCCGCCTTCGTGGCGTTCCTTCTGCTCTTCCAGGCGCTTGCGCAGCGTCTCCATGAGCTCGTCCCAATCCATCTTGGGCGCGTTGGCCTTCTGCTCTTCGGAGAGGATGCGCTCCATCTCCTGGCGCAGCCAGTCGGCCGGGATCGGCTTGGTGAAGTCCGCGATCATTTCCACGCCCTTGAAGTAGGCGGCGAAGGCGCGGTCGAACTTGTCGTAGTGCTTCTCGTCCTTCACCAGCGCGGTGCGCGCCAGGAAGTAGAAGTCGTCCATGGAGCAGGCCTCGGGGTTGCGCGGCCCCACCACGTCGGCCTGCAGGGCCTCCAGCAGCGTCAGGTACTCCTTGACGGAGACCGGCAGCTTGGCCGAGCGCAGGGTGTAGAAGAAGTCGATCAGCATGGCGATCTCCCGGGTTCGTCAGGCGTGCAGGGCCTGCAGGTACAGCAGCTGGGCTTTCGCCTCGGGCCATTCGCCCGCCCGCAGGCTGTACATCACCGTGTCGCGGATGGTGCCGTCGCGGCGCAGGGCGTGGCCGCGGATGACGCCGTCCTTTTTCGCGCCCAGCCGCTCGATCGCGCGCTGCGAGGCGAAGTTGTAGTTGTCGGTGCGCCAGCCCACCACGTGGCAGCCCAGCGCGTCAAAGGCGTGGCCCATCATGAGCAGCTTGCAGGTCGTGTTCACATGGGTGCGCTGCACGCTCCGGGCGTACCAGGTGTAGCCGATTTCCACCCGCTTCACCGCCGGCAGGATGTCGTGGTAGCTGGTGCTGCCCAGCACCCGGCCGCTGGCCTCGTCGGTCACGGCGAAGGCGAAACGGTGGCCCTCGGTGCGCATCTGCAGGGCGGTCTCGATGTAGGCGCGCGTCTGATCGGGCTCGGGCACCGAGGTGATGCGCAGCTTCCAGAGCTCGCCGTCGGCGGCGGCCGCTTTCAGCCCCTGCTCGTGGTCGAGCGCGAGCGGCACCAGGGCAATGCCGTTGGCGCGCAGGGTGAGGGGTTCGACGAAGGCCATGGCGCGGGGATCAGGAAGAGGGCGGCTGAGGCGGCGTGATCAGGCGCCGCGCCACCAGTTTGCCGACGCCGCAACCCAGCGCGATCAGGGCCAGGCCGGCCATCTCGCGCCAGCCGGAGGCGTCGGGCGCGGCGAAGAAGTCCAGGCCCAGCTGCTTGCCCAGGGCCCAGCCGGCCAGGGAGCCGATGACGAAGCCGGACGCGTCGGCCAGGCCTTCCTTGAATGCGTGGCGGGTCTGCTTGTCCATGGCGGGCTCAGCGGTTGCGCTGGTTCATGAACACCAGCTTCTCAAAAAGCGTGGTGTCCTGCTCGTTCTTGAGCAGCGCGCCCACCAGCGGCGGCACGCTGACCTTGCTGTCGGCGCTCTGCAGCGCTTCGAGCGGAATGTCCTCGGCCATCAGCAGCTTGAGCCAGTCCAGCAGCTCGGAGGTGCTGGGCTTCTTCTTCAGGCCGGGCAGGTTGCGCACGTCGTAGAAGGTCTTCATGGCCGCGGCCAGCAGTTCCTTCTTGAGCTTGGGGAAGTGCACGTCCACGATGCGCTGCATGGTCTCGGCGTCGGGGAACTTGATGTAGTGGAAGAAGCAGCGGCGCAGGAAGGCGTCGGGCAGTTCCTTCTCGTTGTTGGAGGTGATGAACACCAGCGGGCGGTGCTTGGCGCGGATCATCTCGTGGGTCTCGTAGCAGTAGAACTCCATGCGGTCGAGTTCGCGCAGCAGGTCGTTGGGGAACTCGATGTCGGCCTTGTCGATTTCGTCGATCAGCAGCGCCACCGGCTCCTCCGCCGTGAAGGCCTGCCAGAGCACGCCCTTGACGATGTAGTTGTGGATGTCCTTCACGCGCTCGTCGCCCAGCTGCGAATCGCGCAGGCGGCTCACCGCGTCGTACTCGTACAGGCCCTGCTGCGCCTTGGTGGTGCTCTTGATGTGCCACTGCAGCAGCGGCATCTTGAGCGCCCCGGCCACTTCCTCGGCGAGCATGGTCTTGCCGGTGCCGGGCTCGCCCTTGACGAGCAGCGGGCGCTTGAGCGTGATGGCGGCGTTCACCGCCAGCATCAGGTCTTGCGTGGCGACGTAATTCTCGGAACCTTGGAATTTCATGAAAAAGCGCCTTGTGCGAAGGTTGGCAGGGGTGTGGCCGGGGCTGGGGACCAGTCTATATAATCAGGGGTTGATTTTCTCAGCCGGTTCCATTCATTGTGCTTGCAAAATGATTCCAATGTTGTCCACGATCGCCCGCACCCTTGTCGCCGTTGCGACGTTCTCCGTCGCACTCGCTGCCCAGGCCCAGGGCGTCACGGGTGATGTGCAAGCCGGCCACAAGAAGGCCGAGATGTGCATCGGTTGCCACGGCATCGTGGGCTACCAGAACAGCTTCCCCGAAATCCACAAGGTGCCGAAGATCTCGGGCCAGTCGGACAAGTACATCGTCGCCGCGCTGCACGCCTACAAGAAGGGCGACCGCAAGCACCCGACCATGCGCGGTATCGCGGGTTCCCTGAGCGATCAGGACATGGCCGACCTGGGCGCCTACTACGCGTCGCAGGCCGACAAGGCGGCGCCCGAAGCCCCCCGCACCGCCAGCACCGCGGCCGCGGCGCTGATCGAGAAGGGCGCCTGCGCTTCCTGCCACGGCGCCAACTTCAGCAAGCCGATCGACCCGAGCTACCCCAAGATCGGCGGCCAGCACGCCGACTACCTGTTCGTCGCGCTCAAGTCCTACACGGTCGAAGGCAACGGCGTGATCGGCCGCTCCAACGGCATCATGGCCGGCATCGCCAAGCAGTACACCCCGGCCGAAATGCGCGAGATCGCCAAGTACCTGTCCACGGTGGACGGCGAGCTCAAGGTCGTGCCGCAGTCGCGCTTCCGCTGATCCGGCGCCACCCCGACAAAAAAGCCGCTCATCGAGCGGCTTTTTTTGTGCTCAGTCGCGGGTCGCGCGGCGCCGCACGGCGTCGATGTAGGCCTGTCCGTCGGGCGGGCGGCCGGCCCGCTGGCTTTCCCAGAGCATGGTGCCCAGGCACTCCATCACCTCGTGGTGCGCGGTGTGCAGGTCGCCGCGCCGCGCGGCCAGCAGCTCCACCGCCTGGCGGATGCCCGGGGGCTGGTCGATGCTGCATTGCTCGCTGATCGACAGGTGCATGGACAGGTGCAGGAACGGGTTGTCGCGACCGCTGTCGGGTTCGCCCAGGCGGGCCAGGGCCGCGTCCACGTCGGCCAGTTCGGCGTGGTATTCGTTGTGCTCGGCGATCCATTGGCTGGCCAGGGTTTCGATGGCCTCCATGGGTTGTTGCAGCAACTGTTTCTGGTGGACGGCGCAGAAGAAACGCCGCACATCGGCTTGGGATGGGCTGAACATGGTTCGGGCATTTTCCCCCATGCCGCGCACCCCTGCGCCCGGCTTGGGTACAGTCTCGGGTTGACCTGAGGAGAACACACATGACCCAAGCCTTCATCTGCGACGCAATTCGCACCCCCTTCGGCCGCTACGGCGGTGCTCTGTCCAGCGTGCGCGCCGACGACCTGGGCGCGATCCCGCTCAAGGCGCTGATGCAGCGCAACCCTGGCGTGGACTGGGCCGCCGTGACCGACATCCTCTTCGGCTGCGCCAACCAGGCCGGCGAAGACAACCGCAACGTCGCGCGCATGGCCGGCCTGCTCGCGGGCCTGCCGCTGGAGCTGCCCGGCGCCACCATCAACCGCCTGTGCGGCTCCGGCCTGGACGCCGTGGGCTCGGCCGCGCGCGCCATCAAGGCCGGCGAGGCCGGCCTCATGATCGCCGGCGGCGTGGAGAGCATGAGCCGCGCGCCCTTCGTCATGCCCAAGGCCGAGAGCGCCTTCAGCCGCAACAACGCCGTGTACGACACCACCATCGGCTGGCGCTTCGTCAACAAGCTCATGAAGGCCCAGTACGGTGTGGACTCCATGCCCGAGACGGCGGAGAACGTGGCGACCGATTACAAGATCGAGCGCGAGGCGCAGGACCGCATGGCGCTCTCGAGCCAGCTCAAGGCCGTGGCCGCGCAGAAGGCGGGCCACCTGGCGCGCGAGATCACGCCGGTGACCATCGCGCAGAAGAAGGGCGATCCGCTGGTGGTGGACAAGGACGAGCACCCGCGCGAGACCAGCCTGGAAGCGCTGGCCAAGTTGAAGGGCGTGGTGCGCCCCGACGGCACGGTGACGGCGGGCAACGCCAGCGGCGTGAACGACGGGGCCTGCGCGCTGCTGCTGGCCGACGAGGCCTCGGCGGCGAAGCACGGTCTCACGCCCAAGGCGCGCATCGTGGGCATGGCCACGGCCGGGGTGGCGCCGCGCGTGATGGGCATCGGCCCGGCGCCGGCGACCGAGAAGGTGCTGGCGCTCACCGGTCTGAAGCTCGAGCAGCTGGACGTGATCGAGTTGAACGAGGCCTTTGCGGCGCAGGGCCTGGCGGTGCTGCGCATGCTGGGTCTGAAAGACGACGACGAGCGCGTGAACGCCTGGGGCGGCGCGATCGCACTGGGCCACCCGCTGGGCGCCAGTGGCGCGCGGCTGGCGACCACGGCGGTCAACCGCCTGCACGCCACCGGTGGCCGCTACGCGCTGTGCACCATGTGCATCGGTGTGGGCCAGGGCATCGCCCTGGTGATCGAACGGGTCTGATCAGAGCTTCCAGGCCGGGAGCTGCCAGTTGCGCCAGAGGGCGAGGCCGCGCAGGCCGGCCGTGAACACCACGCAGGCCACCAGGGCGATCCAGCCCGGGGCCTCGATCTGCCACAGCCCCACGTAGAGCCAGCCACCGGCGAAGGCGCAGAGCGCGTAAGGCCGGTGGTCCTTGAAGGCGGTGGGGATCTCGTTGCAGACCACGTCGCGCAACACACCGCCGAACACCCCGGTGATCAGGCCCATGAGCACGGCCACCAGCGCCGGCATGTCCAGCAGCAGGGCCTGGTGCACGCCGGTGGCGGTGAACAGGCCCAGGCCCAACGCGTCGGGCCACTGGATGGCCCGTTCGGTGAGTTGCATGTGGCGTCCGCGCAGGAACGCCATGGCGAGCACGCACAGACCGAGCACGCCCCAGAGCAGCTCGACGTGGCTCACCCAGAAGAACGGGCGCTGGTCGAGCAGCAGGTCGCGCAGGGTACCGCCGCCGAAGGCGGCCAGGAAGCCCACCACCGCCACGCCCACGGCGTCCAGCCGCATGCGCGCGCCCATGAGGATGCCGGAGAGCGCAAAGGCCACCGTGGCCGCCAGCTCGACCAGCAGGCGCAGGGTTTCGCCCCAGAACTGAATGTTGTGCATGCGCCGATTCTCGCCGGGCGGTGGGCAAGGGCATTCGCCTGCGGCGACAATCGCGCGCTTGAACTTCCCGCTCATCACCGATCCCTCGTTCTATTTCGTCGCGATTCCCGCGGTGCTCCTGCTGGGGGTCAGCAAGAGTGGCTTTGGCGCGGGCTTCGGGTCCCTGGCGGTGCCCTTGATGGCGCTGGCGGTCTCGGTGCCGCAGGCCGCCGCGATCCTCATGCCGGTGTTGTTGCTCATGGACCTGCTGGGCATGGCGGCCTTTCGCAAGAACTTCGACCGCCGCCTGCTGATGTTCCTCGTGCCCTGCAGCCTGCTGGGCATCGTGATCGGTGCCCTGTTGTTCAAATGGCTGGACACCCGCGTGGTGGCGGGCCTGGTGGGCGTGTTCACGCTGCTGTTCCTCGCGCAGCGCCTGCTGTTTCCACCGCGTCCCGACAGCGCACCGCCGCCGCGCTGGGTGGGGGCGCTGCTCACCGTGACCTCGGGCTTCACCAGCTTCGTGGCCCATGCGGGCGGGCCGCCCCTCAATGCGTATGTGATCCCGCTGCGGCTGCCGCCGGCGATCTTTGCCGGCACGCTGGCCTTCCTGTTCTTCTTCGTCAACCTGGCCAAGTGGGTGCCCTACGCCTGGCTGGGATTGCTCGACCTGCGCAACATGGCGACCTCGCTGGCGCTGCTGCCGTTCGCGCCGCTCGGGGTCTGGCTCGGCGTCTACATCGCCAAGCGCATCCAGCCCCATCTGTTCTACCGGCTGATCTATCTCGGCATGTTCCTGACCGGCTGCAAACTGGTGTGGGACGCAGTGGCGATAACATAGCGCCCGATACGATACCCCCCACCCCATCACGCTGTCCGTGTGGGGCGTCCGCACACAAAGGAGCTTTTCATGCCCATCGTGGTGGTTGCGAATCCCAAAGGAGGCGTCGGCAAGTCCACGCTGTCGACCAACGTCGCCGGCTACTTTGCCCGCCAGGGTCATTCGGTCATGCTGGGCGATGCCGACCGCCAGCAATCGTCGGCCCTCTGGTTGCGCTTGCGCCCACCCGAAGCCCGGCCGATCCAGACCTGGGAGGTCTCGCAGGACCTGATCGCGCGGCCGCCCAAGGACGTCACCCACGTGGTGCTCGACACCCCCGCCGGCCTGCACGGCTGGCGCTTCAAGGACGTGCTCAAGATCGCCGACAAGGTGCTGGTGCCGCTGCAGCCCAGCATCTTCGACATCTATGCCACGCGCGCCTTCATCGATGAGCTGGCCGAGTCCCGCCGGGCCGGGCAGTTGCAGGTCGGCATCGTCGGCATGCGGGTGGACATGCGCACCATCGCGGCCGACAAGCTGGGCGAGTTCGTGACCGGCCTGGGCCTGCCGGTGCTGGGCGCCTTGCGCGACACGCAGAACTACGTGCACCTGGCGGCGCGCGGGCTCACGCTGTTCGATGTCGCGCCCAGCCGGGTCGAGAAGGACCTCAAGCAGTGGCAGGGCATCTGCGAGTGGCTCGACCGCTGATGCTGCTGGCGGGCCGTGTCGCCCGCCCGACATGCGCGGCTCCGGCCCGGCGATACAGTGGCCTGCATGAAAACCTTTGAATCCCTGGCCGATCTGGCGGCCTGCGTGGGCCAGGAAGTGGCCGTGAGCGAGTGGGTGGAGATCACCCAGGCGCAGGTCAACCGCTTTGCCGAGGCCACCGGCGACCACCAGTGGATCCATGTGGACGTGGAGCGCGCCAAGGCCGGGCCGTTCGGCGGGCCGATCGCCCACGGCTTTCTCACGCTGTCCCTGCTGCCGGTGTTCTTCGAGTCCGCGTTCGACATCCGCAACACGCGCATGGGCGTGAACTACGGCCTGAACCGGGTGCGCTTCACCGCGCCGGTGCCGGTGGGCAGCCGCCTGCGGGCGCGCCTGACCCTGCAGGCGATCGAGCCGATCGAACAGGGCGGGCAGCAGATGACCTGGGCCGTGGTGGTGGAGCGCGAAGGGGCCGAGAAACCGGTGTGCTTCGCCGAATCGCTGGTGCGCCAGTTCCCCTGAGCGCGCGGGCCCTCGGGCCTACTGGATGCGAACGAGCTGCTTGGGATCGAGCCAGCCCTCGAAGTCCTGCAGGAGGCGGTTGATGCGCTCGGCGGCAACCGCCTGGTTGTGCCGCTGCGAGATGAGCTGGTACGCGTCGTTGCGCAGCAGCCAGAGTTCCTGGGGTGTGTGGGCCTGATCGATCTGTTTGCGCAGGCGGGTCACGGGCGTGCCGGCGCAGTCCTCGATGCTGCGCTCGAGATGGCGCCGGATGCGCGCCAGCTCCTTGAGGCTGGGGCTCTTGGGCGCGCGCTGTCGAGACGCGAGGTTCACGCGGAAGATCCGGGTGAGGACAGAAATGAGGGCGGTCTCCATGCAGGCGGTCCGTGGTGCGCAGAGTGGCGATCGGGCCGCCGCCCACTGGGTGTGGAGCCGCGCGGTCCCGATCAGGTTGGCAGCCCTATGTTGCGCGTTTCGTGCGCGATGCGATCCCCGCCGTCCGCCACTTGCGTGACCTGCATCACGGAAGCGGCATTGCAAAGCGCAGCTGGCGCCAGGCTTCGAACACGGTGACCGCCACCGCGTTGGAGAGGTTGAGGCTGCGCTGGCCTTCCACCATGGGCAAGCGCAGCCGCTGCGACGAGGGAAACGACTCGCGCAGCGCGTCGGGCAGCCCGCGCGTTTCGGACCCGAACACCAGCCAGTCGCCGGCCTGGAACGGATTGTCGAACACGCTGTGGCTGCCCCGGGTGGTGAAGGCGAACATGCGCTGCAGGTCGGGCACCTCGGCTCGCAGGAAGCTGTCCCAGTCAGCGTGGCGGCGCAGGTCGGCGTACTCGTGGTAGTCGAGCCCCGCGCGGCGCATGTGCCGGTCCTCCATGGAGAAGCCCAGCGGCTCGATGAGGTGCAGGGTGCACCCGGTGTTGGCGCTGAGCCGGATCACGTTGCCGGTGTTGGGCGGAATTTCAGGGTGGACGAGGACGATGTGGAACATGGCGGGCGAGCTTACCGCGCCGGCGTGCGCGCGAACACCAGCGCACTCACCCGGGCCGCACCGGCCTGCAGCAGGGCCTGCGCCGCCGCCTGCAGCGTGGCACCGGTGGTGGTCACGTCGTCCACCAGCAGCACGTGCAGACCCGTCAGCCGGGCGACGTGCAGGGGGTGGGCGGCGAATACGCCCTGCAGGTTGCGCAGGCGCTGTTCGCGGGGCAGGCTGTGCTGGTCGGGTGTTTCGGCCAGGCGGACCAGTGCGTCGGCCAGGGCGGGCGCCTGGTGGGTCGGTGCGTTGGCGCGCCGCAGGGCTTTCACGAGCTCCCAGGCCTGGTTGTAGCCGCGCTCGGCCAGGCGCGCCGGGGTCAGTGGCACGGGGGCGACGAGGTCGCACGACGAGAGCAGGGCATCGGCTTGTGGCGTCTGCAGCATGCGGCGGGCGAAGGGCCCGGCCCAGCCGGGCTCCTGGCGGAACTTGAAGCGGGCGATCAGCCCGTCCCATGGGTAGGCGTAGTCCACCGCCGCCGCGCAGGCATGCAGTGCGGCCGGCGCCGGCCGGGTGAGGCAGGCGCCGCACATCGACACCGCCAGCGGCACGCGCTGGGCGCAGCCGGCGCAACGGGGGCCTTCGTCCTGGAAGCGCGCCGCGCAGGCCTCGCACACGGCGCTGGACGGCCAGGCGTCGCAGACCTGGCAGGTGCCGGGCAGGGAATTCCAGAGCGCGCGCCATGGGGTGAGCATGGGGCCAATATACTGGCGCGGCTTCCTTGTCCTGCCTGCCGGCACCGCGTTTGAACACCTCCACCTCCCCAGAATCCCCCGTGCCCGGCATGGACCCGGTTGCCGCGCTGCGCTGGCAGCAACGGGCCGTGACGGGCAGCCCGTGGCTGCACGAAGAAGTGGCCTCGCGCATGGCCGAACGCCTGAAATGGTTTCGCGAGCCACCCGCCAGCTGGATGCATTGGGAACCCGTGGGCGGCGGGCTGCAGGCCCACCAGACCCTCCGGGCGCAGTTGCCCGACGCGGCCTGTCACGTGGCCGCGCAGCGCCTGACCGAGGCCTTGCAGGCCACCCGCGAGGGCGGGGGACCGGGCTGGAATCCTCTGAATTGGGGGCGCGCGCGAGGCCCCCAGGCGGCGAACGCGGACACCCGGGTGGGCATGCTCTGGGCCAACATGGCCCTGCACGCCGAGCCGCGACCGCAGACGCTGCTCAAGCGCTGGAACACGCACATCGAGACCAACGGCTTCCTGATGTTCTCCTGCCTGGGGCCAGACAGCCTGCGCGAACTGCGCGCGGTGTACGCGGCGCAAGGCTGGCCCGAGCCCGCCCACGCCTTCACCGACATGCACGACTGGGGCGACATGCTGGTGCACAGCGGCTTTGCCGAGCCGGTGATGGACATGGAGCGCATCACCTTGTCGTACAGCGGTGCGGCGCCTTTGCTGGCCGAACTGCGCGGCCTGGGGCGCAACCTGCACGCGGACCGGTTCGCCGCCTGTCGGTCCAGGGCCTGGCGCGCCCGGCTCTGCGAGGCGATCGAGGCCGGTTTGCCGCGCGCGGAGGACGGCCGGCTGCTGCTGACCTTCGAGATCATTTATGGCCATGCCTTCAAACCCGTCCCGCGTGTGCCCATGGGGCCCGCCACCACGGTGCCGATGGAGGACATGCGCGCCATGCTGCGGGGCCGCCGCGGCTGACGAAGGCGGGCGTCCGGCGTTCTTTGGGGTGGCGAAGCCGCATTGTCCGAGTCGGGTGTGGCGGCTTTGCAGCCGGATGGCACCCTTCTCGCCGCTACAATTGGCGGCTATCCAAGTTTCAAGGGGATTTTCCCTGCGTCAGCGCGCGCCTTCGGGCCGCGCGCGGCTTGAACCGGTGGTGGGTGATGAACCTTACCTGCAACGCTCATCGTTTCGCAACCCAGTCTGATCAAGGCATGGAGTGGTCGCTGAAACGCAATTGTTCGGTCACGCCCGCACAACTGGGATGGCTCTATGCCTCCATGTGTGTCGTGTCGTTGGGTGTGGCCGGATTCTTCTGGTCGCAAGGTGCAACGCTGGTGCTGCCATTCGCGGTGCTGGAGTTGATCGCGGTGGCTGTGGCCTTTCTGGCCTATGCGCGCCACGCCGCCGACAGCGAACGCATCCGTCTGCTCGAGGGCAGGCTGGTGGTGGAGCAGGAGATGGCGGGGCGGACGAAGCGGTGCGAGTTCGCCCGTGAGTGGGTGCGGGTGGCACCGCACGAAGAGGACGGTCAGATGATCGAACTCTGCGGCGGTGGCCAGTCGGTGAGGGTGGGGCGCTTCGTGCGCCCCGAACTGCGACCGGTGCTGGCGCAGGAGATACGCCAGGCCTTGCGTGGCGCGTGATGGTGGGGTTTTGGGTAGGTGTGCCCGGAAAATTTGTTCTAATCGGCATTGATATAAATCAATACTTATATTTGAGGCGCTTAAAGTGAGTACGACAAATAAAAAGGTGCATTCCCTGCGAAACCGGTGGGCCGCGATCCGCGCCGTGGCCACCACGCTGGCCCTGGGCGCAGGCGCCTGGACGACGGTCGCTGCTCAGGCGGTCAAGGACCTCGCCGGCGGCCCGGCGGTCAACCAGCTGAACTTCCATCCTCCGGTGACCCGCATCGCCGAAGAGCAGCACTGGCTGCACTGGTTCATGATGGTGCTTTGCGCCGTCATCTTTGTCATCGTTTTCGGGGTGATGTTCTATTCCATCCTGAAGCACCGCAAGGCAGCCGGGCACAAGGCCCAGGACCTGCCCGAGCCGATCTGGGTGGAGCTGGGCTGGACCATCGTCCCGCTGCTCATCGTCATCGGCATGGCGCTGCCCGCCACCAAGGTGCTGGTGGCCCAGAAGGACACCACCAACAGCGACCTGACCATCAAGGCCACGGGCATGCAGTGGAAGTGGGGCTACGACTACATCAAGGGCGAAGGCGAGGGCATCGGTTTCCTCTCCACGCTGGACAACAACCAGCGCGTGATGTCCAACAGCGGCAAGCCCGAAGCCACCGACGACTACCTGCTCAAGGTGGACAACCCGCTCGTGGTGCCCGTGAACAAGAAGATCCGCATCATCACGACCGCCAACGACGTGATCCACGCCTGGATGGTGCCGGCCTTCGGCGTCAAGCAGGATGCCATCCCCGGTTTCGTGCGCGACACCTGGTTCCGTGCCGAGAAGACCGGTGACTTCTACGGCCAGTGCGCCGAGCTCTGCGGCAAGGAACACGCCTACATGCCGATCCACGTGAAGGTGGTGTCGGCCGAGGAATACACCGCCTGGGTGACCGAGAAGCAGAAGGCCATGGCCGCTGCCGCCGACGACCCGAGCAAGGTCTGGACGCTGACCGACCTGGTCAAGCGCGGCGAGTCCGTCTACGCCGCCAACTGCGCCGCCTGCCACCAGGCCAACGGCAAGGGCGCCGGCCCGATCAAGCCGCTCGACGGCTCCGCGATCGTGACCGACACCGACCACGGCAAGATGATCAATGTGGTGCTGCATGGCGCAGCCGGCGGCGCCATGCCGTCCTGGAAGCAGTTGTCCGACACCGAGCTGGCTGCGGTCATGACCTTCGCCAAGAACAACTGGTCGAACAAGACCGAACAGATCGTGCAGCCGGCCGAAGTGCTGGCCGCCCGCAAGTGATCTGTTGACAGAAAAATATTGAGTCTCAAAGGAATCGACCATGAGTGCAGTTCTTGACCACCACGACGCACACGGCCACGACGACCACGACCACCACGCCCCCACGGGCTGGCGCCGCTGGGTCTACGCCACCAACCACAAGGACATCGGCACGCTGTACCTGCTGTTCGCCTTCACCATGCTCATGGTGGGTGGCGTGCTGGCCCTGCTGATCCGCGCCGAGCTGTTCCAGCCGGGCCTGCAACTGGTGAACCCCGAGCTGTTCAACCAGCTCACCACCATGCACGGCCTGATCATGGTGTTCGGCGCCATCATGCCGGCCTTCGTGGGCTTCGCGAACTGGATGATCCCGCTGCAGATCGGTGCTTCCGACATGGCCTTCGCGCGGATGAACAACTTCAGCTTCTGGCTGATGATCCCCGCGGCCATCATGCTTGTGGCCTCGTTCTTCATGCCCGGCGGCGCACCCGCCGCCGGCTGGACGCTCTACGCGCCGCTGACGCTGCAGATGGGTCCCTCGATGGACGCCGGCATCTTCGCGATGCACATCCTGGGCGCTTCCTCGATCATGGGCTCGATCAACATCATCGTGACCATCCTGAACATGCGCGCGCCCGGCATGACGCTGATGAAGATGCCCATGTTCTGCTGGACCTGGCTCATCACCGCCTACCTGCTGATCGCCGTGATGCCCGTGCTGGCCGGCGCCATCACCATGACGCTGACCGACCGCCACTTCGGCACCAGCTTCTTCAACCCCGCCGGCGGCGGTGACCCGGTGATGTACCAGCACATCTTCTGGTTCTTCGGCCACCCCGAGGTCTACATCATGATCCTGCCGGCCTTCGGCATCGTGAGCCAGGTCGTGCCCGCCTTCGCGCGCAAGAAGCTGTTCGGCTACGCCTCCATGGTGTACGCCACCGGCTCCATCGCCATCCTGTCCTTCGTCGTGTGGGCCCACCACATGTTCACCACCGGCATGCCGGTGACGGGCCAGCTGTTCTTCATGTACTCGACCATGCTGATCGCCGTGCCCACGGGCGTGAAGATCTTCAACTGGATCGCCACCATGTGGAAGGGCTCGATGACCTTCGAGACCCCCATGCTGTGGGCCGTCGGCTTCATCTTCGTGTTCACCATCGGCGGCTTCACCGGCCTGATCCTGTCGGTCGCGCCGATCGACATCCAGATGCAGGACACCTACTACGTGGTGGCCCACTTCCACTACGTGCTGGTGGCCGGCTCGCTGTTCGCCATGTTCTCGGGCATCTACTACTGGCTGCCCAAGTGGACCGGCGTGATGTACAGCGAAACGCGCGGCAAGATCCACTTCTGGTGGTCGATGATCTCGTTCAACATCACCTTCTTCCCGATGCACTTCCTGGGTCTGGCCGGCATGCCGCGTCGCTACGCCGACTACCCCATGCAGTTCGCCGACTTCAACGCCATCGCTTCGGTGGGCGCGTTCGGTTTCGGTCTGGCGCAGGTGTACTTCTTCCTGGCCGTGGTGGTGCCCGCCATGCGCGGCAAGGGCGAGAAGGCCCCGCAGAACCCCTGGGAAGGCGCCGTGGGTCTGGAGTGGGAAGTGCCGTCGCCGGCACCGTTCCACACCTTCGAGAACCCGCCCAAGCTCGATGCCACCGCCACCAAGGTGATCGGCTGATCTCCTTTGCACCATGTCTGCCAACGCCATGACACCTGAACAGAAGAAGAACAACCGCCGCCTGGGCCTGATCCTCGCGTCCGTGGCCGTGGTGTTCTTCCTGGGCTTCGTGGGCAAGCGCTTCCTGCTGGGTTTCTGACCATGGCCGTCCAGCGCGAAAACCTCAAGATGGTGGGCAAGCTCTGCGTGATCGCGCTGGGCATGTTCGCCTTCGGCTACGCGCTGGTGCCGATCTACCGCCACATCTGCGAAGCCCTGGGCATCAACGTGCTGGCGGTCTCGGAACTGCGTGTGCCGGGCGCCGCCAGCCTGCCGGCGAACACCCAGGTGGACCGCACCCGCACCATCACCGTCGAGTTCGACACGAACGCGCGCGGGCCGTGGCACTTCAAGCCGGCCGTGCGTTCGTTGCAGGTGCATCCGGGCGAGCTCACCACGGTGATGTACGAGTTCCAGAACATCCAGAACCGCACGATGGCGGCTCAGGCGGTGCCCAGCTACGCCCCCAAACAGGCGGCCGCGCACTTCAACAAGCTCGAGTGCTTCTGCTTCACGCAGTACACCCTGCAGGCGGGCGAGAAAAAGGAATGGCCGGTGGCTTTCGTCATCGATCCCCGGCTGTCCAAGGACGTGTCCACCATCACCCTGTCGTACACCTTCTTCGAGGTGGGCGGCAAGGTGCCGGCCGCACCCACCGATGACGCGCCGCAGGCCCAAAGCCCGGCCACGCTCAAACCCACGGGGGACGTATGACCACACCCACACCTCTTCATCAACGCAAGGGCTCCTTCATCGACACGGTCAAGGCCGTGGCCTGGGGCTTTCTCGGCGTGCGCCGCAACGCGGACTACCAGAAGGACATCGCCAAGCTCAATCCGCTGCACCTGATGGCGGTGGGCGTGGGCATGGCGATCCTGTTCGTGGCGGTGCTGATCGTGGTGGTGAACTGGGTCGTCGGCTGAGACACGGCGCCCCGAGACGATTTTTGATTTTTTGACATTAGATACAAGCGAAAGCACAACAGGAGTGAGCATGTCAGCAGCAACCCACGGCACGACGCCCTACTACTTCGTCCCAGGTCCCTCGCGCCATCCGGTGATGGCCGCCATCGGTCTTTTCTTCGTCATCCTGGGTGCCGGGCAGTGGGTCAACGGCCACGGCTGGGGCGCGTACTCGCTGGCGTTCGGTCTGGCGTTCTGGCTGGTCGTGCTGTTCCAGTGGTTCCGCGACTCGGTGCGTGAAAGCGAAGGCGGCCTGTACGGTCACAAGATCGACCTGTCTTTCCGCTGGAGCATGAGCTGGTTCATCTTCTCGGAAGTGATGTTCTTCGGCGCCTTCTTCACCGCCCTGTGGTGGACGCGCACGCACTCCGTGCCGGCGCTGGGCAACATTGAGAACGCGCTGATCTGGCCTGATTTCTCCGCCGTCTGGCCCAGCCTGCAGGCAGGTGCCACCGCCTCGCCGGCCGGCATCGTCGAGCCCTTCCAGACCATGGGCCCGTTCTGGCTGCCCACCATCAACACCGCGCTGCTGCTCACCTCGGGCGTGACCCTGACCATCGCCCACCATGCACTGCAAGTCGGCAACCGTGGCAAGACCATCGCCTTCATGTGGATGACCGTGCTGCTGGGCATCGTCTTCCTGTTCGTGCAGGGCTACGAATACGCGCACGCCTACGCCGACCTGAACCTCAAGCTCTCCTCGGGCGTGTTCGGCTCCACCTTCTTCATGCTCACCGGCTTCCACGGCTTCCACGTGTTCGTGGGCATGCTGATGCTGCTGTTCATCACCCTGCGCCTGCAGAAGGGCCACTTCACCGCCGAGCGCCATTTCGGCTTCGAGGGCGCGGCCTGGTACTGGCACTTCGTGGACGTGGTGTGGCTGGGCCTGTACATCCTCGTCTACTGGATGTAAACGGTCATGGTGGTGCATCCACCTTCCCCGGACACCCGCCACAAAAAAGCGCCTTCCGGCGCTTTTTTGCTGACAGGGCCCGGCTGTTCTAGCCGCGCAGGGGCAGACCGGTGGGCTGGATCCAGCCCATCCGGTAGCTGATGAGCACCACGATGAAGAGCAGGATGGAAAAACCGACCCGAAACGCCAGCGCCCGCGCCATGTGGTTCTTGCGCGGTGTGCCGTCTTCTTCGGTGTTGCTGCCGCCCCGCATCATGTACACGAGCGCGGCGGCGAGACTTCCGAGGATGGCAATGAACGCCACGATGACCAGGTACTTCATGGGCGCCATTATCCGCGCCCGGGTCGGGGCGGCCTGACCATGCAAGGTTCCACCTGGCGCTTCTGGGTCGTCACCGCGGCGACCGCGCTCACCATGGCGGCGACCGCCTCGCTGGGTCTGTGGCAGCTCGATCGCGCCGCGCAGAAGCTGGCCCTGGAGGCGCAGATCAACGAGCGCGGCGGGCTGTCCGCGTGGGACACCCCGCAACTCCTGGGCGCGGCCGATGCCACGGCCGGCGTGCACCGGCCGGTGCGCCTGAGCGGCACCTGGGTGCCCGGCCGCACCGTCTTCCTCGACAACCGCCAGATGAACACCCGGGTGGGCTTCTTCGTGGTCACCCCGCTGCGGCTGGAAGGCAGCGAGCGCGTGGTGCTGGTGCAGCGCGGTTGGGTGCCGCGCGACTTCAACGACCGCAACCGCGTGCCCGATGTCCCCACGCCAGCGGGCCCGGTGCGGCTGGAAGGCCGATTGGCCCCCCCGCCGGGCAAGCTATACGAGCTGGGCGAGACGGGCACCGGGACGATCCGGCAAAATATCGACCTTGCCGCGTTCGCGCAGGAGACCGGCCTGCCCCTGCTGGGCGTGTCCGTCCTGCAGACCGATGCCGCCGCCGATGGCCTGTTGCGCGAGTGGCCGCGCGTCGCGATCGACGTGCAGAAGCACCACGGCTACGCCTTCCAGTGGTTCGCCCTCTGTGCCCTCGCGGGCTGTCTCTATCTCTGGTTCCAAATCCTCTCTCCCCGCCGAAAGCGCAGATCCCATGGCACAGACGCCCGATGAACCCCTGACCCTGACCGTGCACAGCCTGCCGCAACTGGACCAGGCCAGCGCGGACGCGGCGGCCAGCACGCGCAAGGGCCGCTGGAAGATGCTGGGCCTGATGCTGGTGTGCGCTGCGCCGGTCATCGCGTCGTATTTCATGTACTACGTGGTGCGCCCCGACGGCCGACAGAACTACGGCGAACTGATTGACCCGCAACCCGCGCTGCCGGCCTGGACCGGCACCGACGCGCAGGGCCGGGCCGTGCCGCTGGCCAGCCTGAAGGACCAGTGGCTGCTCGTGAGCGTGGCCGACAGCGCCTGCAACGAAGCCTGCGTGGAGCACCTCTACCTGCAGCGCCAGCTGCGCGAAACCCTGGGCCGCGAGAAAGACCGGCTCGACTGGGTCTGGCTGCGCACCGGCGATGCCGCGCTGTCCGAGCCGCTGCAGAAAGCCACCGCCGCCGCCGTGGTGCTGCAGGTGGACGCGCAGGCCGTCGCCGGCTGGCTGCAGCCCGCGCCCGGCCAGAAGATCGAAGACCACCTCTACGTGGTCGATCCGCTGGGCCACTGGATGATGCGTTTCCCCGCCAAGCTCGACCCCAAGCAGGCCAAGCGCGACCTGGACCGCCTGCTGCGCGCCTCCTCGTCCTGGGACAAGGAAGGCCGCTCCGCGAACTGACATGGACACCCAACCCCTGTACGACCTCGCCCCGGTGGCGCGCCTGATGTTTCTGGGCGTGGTGATCGCGCTCGGGCCGCTGGCCTGGGTGTGGCTGCGCAACCGCCACGCGCCGCCCGCGCACCGCCTGCGGGTGCTCACGCTCATCACCCTGTTCCTCACCTTCGATCTGGTGCTGTTCGGTGCCTTCACGCGCCTCACCGACTCCGGCCTGGGCTGCCCCGACTGGCCGGGCTGCTACGGCAGCGTGAGCCCGGTGGGCGCGAGCAGCTCGATCGCCGCCGCGCAGGAAGCCATGCCGCACGGTCCGGTCACCTTCTCCAAGGCCTGGATCGAGATGATCCACCGCTACCTCGCCACCGCCGTGGGCGTGCTGATCCTCGTGCTTTCCATGGTGAGCTGGGTCGAGCGCAAGCGCCTGAGCGTGTCCTACGTCTGGCCGCTGGTGACCCTGGTATGGGTCTGCCTGCAGGGCGCGTTCGGCGCGCTGACCGTGACCATGAAGCTCTTCCCCGCCATCGTCACGCTGCACCTGCTGGGCGGCCTCGGCCTGCTGGCGCTGCTGCGCGCGCAGTCGGTGGGCTATGCCCTGGCCGAACCCGGGCATGCCGGGCGGGTGGCGCTGCCCGGTCGCCTGCGCTGGGCGTTGGGTGCGGTGCTGCTGCTGCTGTGGCTGCAGATCGCGCTCGGCGGCTGGGTCAGCACCAACTACGCTGTGCTGGTGTGCGGCGAGTTCCCCACCTGCCAGGGCAGCTGGTGGCCGGCGATGAACTTCCGCGAGGGCTTCACGCTCTGGCGCGAGCTGGGCCAGAACCACACCGGCGACCTCATCACCTTCCCGGCGCTGACCGCCATCCACTATGTGCACCGCCTCATGGCCTACGTCGTGCTGGCCGCCATGATCTGGCTGGGCTGGCGCCTGTGGTCGGTGGCCGGCATGCGGGCCGCCGCGCGCGCACTGCTCCTGCTGGCGGCCTGGCAATTCGCCAGCGGCCTGACCAACGTGGTGCTCGACTGGCCGCTGCTGGCCGCCGTGGGCCACACCGGCGGCGCGGCCGCGCTGGTCATCGTTCTCACCGGCGCGCTCTGCGCCACCCGCCGCGCCGACCAGCGCGATGCCGCACCGTCCGCCACTTCCCTGCACCTGTCTTCCCCGATCCGATGAGCACCGCGCCCACCCCTCCTGTTGCCGCTGCGCTGCCCTCGGTCTGGCGCCAGTACCACGCGCTGACCAAGCCGCGCGTGATCCAGCTCATCGTCTTCTGCGCCCTCATCGGCATGGTGCTGGCCGTGCCCGGCGCGCCCACCTGGGCGCAGGTGCAGCTCGCGGCCGTCGCCTGCTTCGGCATCTGGCTGGTGGCCGGTGCCGCCGCGGCCTTCAACTGCGTCGTCGAACAGCACATCGACGCGAAGATGAAGCGCACCGCGTGGCGCCCCACCGCCAAGGGACAGCTCACCAACGGCAAGACGCTGACCTTCTCGGCGGTGCTCTGCGCCGCCGGTTCGGCCGTGCTGTACCTCTGGGTCAACCCGCTGACCATGTGGCTCACCTTCGCCACCTTCGTGGGCTATGCGGTGGTGTACACGGTGATCCTGAAACCGCTCACGCCGCAGAACATCGTGATCGGCGGTGCCTCGGGCGCCATGCCGCCGGTGCTGGGCTGGGCCGCGATGACGGGCGTGGTGTCGCCCGAAGCGCTGATCCTGTTCCTCATCATCTTCCTCTGGACGCCGCCGCACTTCTGGGCGCTGGCCCTGTACCGCGTGGAGGACTACCGCAAGTCCGGCCTGCCCATGCTGCCGGTCACGCACGGCTCCGAGTTCACGCGGCTGCAGATCCTGCTCTACACCTTCGTGCTGTTCGCCGCCTGCCTGATGCCCTTCGTGATGCGCATGAGCGGCTGGCTCTACCTGGTGGTTGCGGTGGTGTTGAGCATCGGTTTCTGCGGCTATGCCTTCGCGCTCTGGCGCAACTACTCCGATGCGCTCGCGCGCAAGACCTTCCGTTTCTCCCTGATCCACCTCGCGGTGCTGTTCGCCGCGTTGCTGGTCGACCACTATGTCTGAGTCCCGAGCCATGAACCGTCGACAACTTCTCGCCCTGAGCCTGGGCACCGCGGCCCTGAGCGCCTGCACCGACAAGGCCGACGCCCCGGCCGCGTTCACCGGCATCGACATCACCGGTGCCGACTACGCCACCGGCTTCTCGCTCACCGACCACAACGGCCAGCCGCGCACCCTGGCCGACTTCAAGGGCAAGGCGGTCGTGATCTTCTTCGGTTTCACCCAATGCCCCGACGTCTGCCCCACCTCCATGACCGAGCTGGCCGAGGCCAAGCGCCTGCTGGGTGCCGACGGCGAGCGCCTGCAGGGCCTGTTTGTCAGCGTGGACCCGGAGCGCGACACGCCCGAGGTCATGAAGCAGTACGTGGCCAGCTTCGACCCCAGCTTCCTGGCCCTCTACGCCGCGCCCGGCGAGTTGCCCGCGCTGGCCAAGAGCTACAAGATCTACTACAAGAAGGTCGAGGGCCCCACGCCCACGAGCTACACCATGGACCACTCGGCGGGCAGCTACGTGTACGACCCGCAAGGCCGCATCCGCCTGTACAACCGCTATGGCAGCGGTGCGCCCGCACTGGCCGGTGACCTGAAGAAATTGCTCGCGGGCGCCTAAGCCCGGCCTAAGCGCCGTCCTGCACCATCGGTGCGGGGCGCCCCGCCGGGGTGTGTTCGACAACCCACGGACCTGGAGAGTGCATTGCCATGAGGCTGTTGCTGGTCGAAGACGACACCATGATCGGTGAGGCGGTGCTGGACCTGCTGCGGGCCGAGCACTACGCGGTCGACTGGGTGCGCGACGGCGAGATGGCCGCCACCGCAGCGCAGGCCGAGAACTACGACCTCATCCTGCTCGACCTGGGCCTGCCGCGGCGCGACGGCCTGGAGGTGCTGCGCGAACTGCGGGCGCGCAAGAACCGCGTGCCGGTCCTCATTGCCACCGCGCGCGACTCGGTGCAGCAGCGCGTGCAGGGGCTGGATGCCGGTGCCGACGACTACATCCTCAAACCCTACGACCTCGACGAGCTGCTCGCGCGCATCCGTGCCCTGCTGCGCCGCGCCTCGGGCCGGGCGGAGCCGGTCTACGAGCACCTGGGCGTGAGCATCAACACCGCCACGCGCGAGGTGACGGCGCAGGGCGAGCCGGTGGTGCTTTCGGCGCGCGAGTGGGCCGTGCTCGAACCGCTGATCGCGCGCCCGGGCCGCGTGCTCTCTCGCGCGCAGCTGGAGGAAAAGCTCTACGGCTGGAAGGACGACGTGAGCAGCAACGCGGTCGAGGTCTATATCCACGGCGTGCGCAAGAAGCTCGGCGCCGGCCTGATCCAGAACGTGCGCGGCGTGGGCTACATGGTGCCCAAGGCATGAACCTGCCGACCCATTCGCTGCGCGCGCGCCTGATTGGCCTGCTGCTGCTGGCCATCGTGCTCGCGGCAGGCCTGCAGGTGGCGGTGGTGTACCGGCAGGCGCGCGCCGAAGCCGACGGCATCTTCGACTACCACATGGAGCAGATGGCGCAGGCCCTGCGCGCGGGCGTGCTGCCGCCTGGGCCGCCAGTGGCCGGCGACGAGCCACCCCTGCCCGCTGAGGCCTTCGATTTCTTCGTGCAGGTCTGGACGCAGGAAGGCCTGCGCGTGTTCCAGTCCGGCACCGCCGCGGCCCTGCCGCAGCGTGCGGTGCTGGGCTTCTCCAACATCGAGGTCGATGGCAAGCCCTACCGCGTGTACTCCATGCAGTCGCGCACGCAGGTGATCCAGGTGGCGCAGGACCTGCGGCCGCGCCAGACCATGGCGCGCGCGCTGGCCTGGCGCACCGTGCTGCCGATCGCCTGGATGGCGCCGCTGCTGATGCTGGTGGCCTGGGCCGTGGTGAGCGCGTCGCTCGCGCCGGTGGCCCGGGTGCGGCGCCAGGTGGCCGCGCGCGAGGCCGACGAACTGGCCGAGGTGAGCGAGGCCGGTTTGCCCGACGAGATCCGCCCACTGGTGCACGAACTCAACCTGCTGTTTGGCCGCGTGCGCCAGGCCTTCGACGCGCAGAAGAATTTCGTGGCCGAGGCCGCGCACGAACTGCGCTCGCCACTGGCCGCGCTGCGCCTGCAGGTGCAGGGTCTGCAGCGCGCGCCCGACGATGCCACGCGCCAGCTCGCGACGGAGCGCCTGCTGGCCGGCATCGACCGCGCCACGCGCCTGGTGGAGCAGCTGCTGGTGCTCGCGCGGCAGCAGGCGCAGCCCTCCAGCGGCGAGCCAGCGCAGCCGGTGTCGCTGGCCGACCTTGCGGCCCAGGCGGTGGCCGACGCGGTGCCGCTGGCGGCTTCGCGCCGCATCGATCTCGGTCTGGGCGACGCCGACGCCGGGCAGGTGAACGGTCACGCCGAGCCCTTGCGCATCCTGCTGGGCAACCTGGTGGACAACGCCCTGAAATACACGCCCGAAGGCGGCACGGTGGACGTGGCGGTGCGGCGCGACAAGGACCAGCTGGTGCTGTCGGTGGAAGACAGCGGCCCCGGCATTCCCGAGGCCGACCGGGCGCGCGTGCTCGACCGCTTCTACCGCGTGCCGGGCTCGACGGCGACCGGCAGCGGCCTGGGACTGGCGATCGCCAACGCCATCGCGCAGCTGCACGGCGCGGCGCTGGCGCTGGACCGCTCGCCCCGCCTGGGCGGCCTGCGCATCGCGGTGCGGCTGCCTTTAAGAACCGTCTAACTCTGGGGGCCCATATTCAAGGACATGTTCAACCTGTCCTTGCTGAAGGAGCTCTCATGAAAACCTTGTCTCTCACCGCGACGCGCCTGGTGCTGTCCCTGGCGGCGGCGGGCATCGTCGGCGGCGCCAGCGTGGGCCTGGTCTCCGGTTCCCACGCCACGGCGGCGACCCCCGTGGCGACCCAACAGGCCGCCCCCATGGTGACGGCGGCCGCCGTGCCCGACTTCTCGCAGATCGCGCAGCGCCATGGCGCGGCCGTGGTCAACATCAGCGTGGTCGGCAAGGCCGGGCCGGAAGACGGCCAGCAGGCGCAGAACCGCCTGCCGCCCGGCATCGATCCCAACGACCCCTTCTTCGAATTCTTCAAGCGTTTCCAGGGCCCGGGCCAGGGCGGCGCGCAGGAAGCGCCCTCGCGCGGCCAGGGTTCGGGCTTCATCATCAGCGCCGACGGCCTGGTGCTGACCAACGCCCACGTGGTGCGCAACGCGCAGCGCGTCACCGTCAAGCTCACCGACCGCCGCGAGTTCGTGGCCAAGGTGTTGGGCTCGGACCCCAAGACCGACGTGGCCGTGCTGCGCATCGATGCCAAGGACCTGCCGGTGGTGCCCCTGGGCAACACCAAGGACCTGAAAGTGGGCGAGTGGGTGCTGGCCATCGGCGCGCCGTTCGGCTTCGAGAACAGCGTGACCGCCGGCGTGGTCAGCGCCAAGGGCCGCTCGCTGCCCGACGACAGCTTCGTGCCCTTCATCCAGACCGACGTGGCGGTGAACCCGGGCAACTCGGGCGGCCCGCTGTTCAATGCGCGCGGCGAGGTGGTGGGCATCAACTCGCAGATCTACAGCCACACCGGCGGTTACCAGGGCCTGTCGTTCGCGATCCCGATGGAGACCGCGCTCAAGGTCAAGGACCAGATCGTGGCGCACGGCAAGGCCAGCCACGCGCGCCTGGGGGTTTCGGTGCAGGAGGTGAACCAGACCCTGGCCGAGTCCTTCCAGCTCGACAAGCCTGAAGGCGCACTGGTGTCCAGCGTGGAGCCGGGCAGCCCGGCCGCCAAGGCCGGTCTGCAGGTGGGCGACGTGATCCGCCAGATGGACGGCCAGCCCATCGTGGGCTCGGGCGACCTGCCGGCGCTGATCGGCCAGGCCCTGCCCGGCGAGAAGGTGAAGCTGGACGTGTGGCGCCAGGGCAAGCCGGTGAGCTTGACAGCGCAACTCGGTGACGCCGCCGCCAAGGCCGTGAAGACGGCCGGCGATGAAAAGGCCGCCGACCAGGGCCGCCTGGGCCTGGCGCTGCGCCCGCTGGCGCCGCAGGAGCGGCGCGAAGCGGGGGTGGACAGCGGGCTGGTGGTCGAGGACGCCCAGGGCCCGGCGGCGCTGGCTGGCGTGCAGCCCGGCGACGTGCTGCTCGCGGTCAACGGTGCCAAGGTGCAGAGCGTGGAGCAGGTGCGCGCGATGCTGGGCAAGTCCACGAAGTCGCTGGCGCTGCTGATCCAGCGCGACGGCAGCCAGATCTTCGTGCCCGTTCCGCTGGGCTGAGCGTTTCATTTTTGATAGCAACGGCACCTTCGGGTGCCGTTTTTCATGGGGATGTGGCACCCGCAGGACAGGGGGCAAAAGGGGAAAACGTCTATGATCCCTGGCTCTTTCGCCGTGGCCGCCGGGCCGCCGGCCTGCCGCTCCCACATCCCATGTCCGCACCTACCGACCCCTCACGCGACGCGCGCACCGACGCCGACGCGGCCACGCCCGACAACCCGGACGACGAAAACACCCGGGTGCCGCTGCGCATCGAGGACTGGCTGACCGTCATCTCGATGGCGCTGCTGGCCCTGATCACGTTCGGCAACGTGATCGCGCGCTACTTCACCGACCAGTCCTTCGCCTGGACCGAAGAGTTCTCGATCTTCCTCATGATCGTGCTCACCCTGGTGGCGAGCTCGGCCGCGGTGGCGCGGCACCGCCACATCCGCATCGAGTTCTTCGCCGACGCCGGCTCGCCGCGCCGCCGCCACCTGCTGGCGCTGTGGGGCGCGATGGCCATGGTGCTGCTGTTCCTGCTGATGGCGGGCCTGAGCGTGCGCATGGTCTGGGACCACTACATCTACGAGGAAGTCTCGCCCGGTCTGGGTGTGCCGCAATGGTGGTACTCGATGTGGCTGCCGATTCTGTCGCTCGCGATTGCGTTGCGCGCACTGGGCCGCTTCAACCGCCTGCGCCGCGCCGGAGAACAGCCATGATCGCGGCGCTGCTCTTCCTGCTGTTTCTCGGCGCCATGTTCGCGGGCGTGCCCATTGCCGCCGCCCTGGGCCTGGCCGGTGCGGCCGCCATCGCGATGGCCGACTTCAACACCCAGTGGTTCGGCCTGCTGGCGGTGCCGCAGAACTTCTACGCCGGCCTGGGCAAGTACCCGCTGCTGGCCATTCCCATGTTCGTGCTGGTCGGCTCCATCTTCGACCGCTCGGGCGTGGCGCTGCGGCTGGTGAATTTCGCGGTGGCCATCGTCGGGCGCGGCCCGGGCATGCTGCCGCTGGTGGCCATCGTGGTGGCCATGTTCCTCGGCGGCATCTCGGGCTCGGGCCCGGCCAATGCGGCGGCGGTCGGCGGCGTGATGATCGCGGCCATGGCGCGCGCGGGCTACCCGGGCTCGTTCTCGGCCAGCGTGGTCGGCGCGGCCGCGGCCACCGACATCCTGATCCCGCCCTCGGTGGCCTTCATCATCTACTCGGTGCTGGTGCCCGGCGCCTCGGTGCCCGCGCTGTTCGCCGCCGGCATGGTGCCCGGCGTGCTGGCCGGCATCGCGCTGATCGTGCCGGCGGTCTGGCTGGCCCGCAAACACAAGATGGGCGCGCTCGAAGCCGCCATGCCCCGCCCGCCGTTCTGGAAGAGCCTGCGCGAGGCCCTGTGGGGCCTGGCCGCGCCAGTGCTGATCCTGGGCGGCATGCGCGCGGGCTGGTTCACGCCGACCGAGGCGGCCGTGGTGGCGGTGTTCTACGGCCTGTTCGTGGGCATGGTGATCCACCGCACGATCGCCGTGCGCGACCTGTTCCCCATCCTGCGCGAAGCGGGTGAGCTCTCCGGCATCATCCTGCTGGTGGTCTCGCTGGCGGGCATCTTCGCGTTCTCGCTGTCCACGCTGGGCGTGATCGACCCGGTGGCCAACGCCATCGTGAACTCCGGCCTGGGCGAGTACGGCGTGCTCTCGCTGCTGATCCTGCTGCTCATCACCGTGGGCATGTTCCTCGACGGCATCTCGATCTTCCTGATCTTCGTGCCGCTGCTCATGCCCATCATGCAGCACTACAACTGGGACCCGGTGTGGTTCGGCGTGATCCTCACGCTCAAGGTCGCGCTGGGCCAGTTCACGCCGCCGCTGGCCGTGAACCTCATGGTCTCCTGCCGCATCGCCGGGGTGCGCATGGAGTCCACCATCCGCTGGGTCGGGCCCATGCTGCTGGCCATGTTCCTCGTCATGGTGCTGGTGATCGCTTTCCCGCAGCTCGCGCTGTGGCTGCCCGCCCGCCTGGGCTACTGATTCTTCATTTCAACCAAGGAGACAAACCTCATGAAACTGCGCACTTTCCTGACCACCGCCCTGGCCGCCGCCGCGCTGGCCGTGACCACCCAGGGCTTTGCCCAGAGCACCAGCGCCTACAAGGCCGAGTACCGCATGTCGCTGGTGCTGGGCACGGCCTTCCCCTGGGGCAAGAGCGGTGAGATCTGGTCCAACCTCGTGCGCGAGCGCACGCAGGGCCGCATCAACATCAAGTTGTACCCCGGCGTGTCGCTGCTGCAGGGCGACCAGACGCGCGAGTTCAGCGGCCTGCGCCAGGGCGTGATCGACCTCGCCGTGGGCTCGACCATCAACTGGTCGCCCCAGGTGCGCCAGCTCAACCTGTTCTCCATGCCCTTCCTGATGCCCGACTTCGCGGCCATCGACGCGCTCACCACCGGTGAGGTGGGCACGCAGCTGTTCAAGGACATCGAGCGCGCGGGCGCCGTGCCGCTGGCCTGGGGCGAGAACGGCTACCGCGAGATCTCCAACTCCAAGCACGCCATCAAGACGCCGGCCGACCTCAAGGGCCTGAAGATCCGCGTCGTGGGTTCGCCGCTGTTCCTCGACACCTTCACCGCGCTGGGCGCCAACCCCACGCAGATGAGCTGGGCCGACGCCCAGCCCGCCATGGCCAGCCGCGCCGTGGACGGCCAGGAGAACCCGCTGTCGGTGTTCCTCGCCGCCAAGCTGCCCACCGTGGAGCAGAAGCACCTCACGCTGTGGGGCTACGTGGCCGACCCGCTGATCTTCGTGGTGAACAAGGACATCTGGGCCAGCTGGACCGAGGCCGACCGCGCCATCGTCAAGCAGGCCGCGATCGACGCCGGCAAGGAAGGCAAGGCGCTGGCGCGCAAGGGCCTGGTCGAGCCGGGCAAGCCGCTGATCAAGCAGCTCAGCGACATGGGCGTGACCGTGACCGAGCTGACGCCGGAGCAGCGCGCCGAGTTCGTCAAGGTGACGCGCCCGGTGTACGACAAGTGGAAGAACCAGATCGGTGCCGACCTGGTCACCAAGGCCGAGAAGGCTGTCGCCGCTCGCAAGTAAGGGCGTCGCGCGTCCAACGAAAAAGCCCCGCTTCGGCGGGGCTTTTTGTTGTGAACGTGATGGAGGTCAGTCCACGGTCGCGCCCGAGATCTTCACCATGCGCTCGTACTTCGAGCGTTCGCGCTTCATGAAGTCGTCGAACTGCTCGGGTGTGCTGGGCGCGGGCTCGGCCAGCAGCTGGGCGAAGCGCGTCTTCACGTCGGCCGAATTCAGTGCGGCGTTGAAGGCGGTGTTGAGCTTGCGCACCGTCTCGGCCGGCGTGCCGGCCGGGGCGATCAGGCCCCACCAGGTGTCGATCTCGAAGCCGGGCAGGGTGGCGGCCACGGTGGGCACGTCTGGCATCACGCTGCTGCGCTGCGCGGTGGTCACGGCCAGGGCCTTGAGCTTGCCCGAGCGGATGTTGGCCGCGGCGGTGGCGAGGTTGTCGATGTTGAAGTCGACCTGGCCCGACAGCAGGCCCAGCTGCGCCGGGTTGCCGCCGTTGTAGGGAATGTGCACGGCGAAGAACCCGGCCTGGTTCTTCAGCAGCTCGCCCGCGAGGTGGCCGGCGCTGCCGTTGCCGCCGGAGCCGTAGTTGAGCTTGCCCGGGTTGGCCTTGCCGTAGGCGATGAGATCGGCGACGGTGTTGATCTTCAGGCGCGTGGCGGTGTCGGCGTTCATCACCAGCACGTTGGGCACGCGCAGCATCTGCGCGATGGCGGCGAAGTCCTTGGCCGGGTCGTAGGGCAGTTGCTTGAACAGCCAGGGGTTGATGCCGTGCGAGGCCGTGGTGGCGATGCCCAGCGTGAGGCCGTCGGCCGGCGCCTTGGCCACCGCGCTCACGCCGATGTTGCCGCCGGCACCGGGCCGGTTCTCCACGATCACCGTGCCCAACGAGCCCTTGACCGCTTCGGCCAGGATGCGCGCCGTCACGTCGATCGGGCCGCCCGCCGCAAACGGCACCACGATGCGCGTGGTGTTGGCGGCCTGTGCCGTGGCAAAGCCGGGCAGGGCGAGGCTGGCCGAGGCCAGGGCGGAGCGGGTGATCAGTTGGCGGCGGTTCAGCATGGCGTTGTCTCCGGTTTTTTCAGGAAGGCTCAATCCACCTTGTCGGCGGCGCTGGTGAACGAATCGGCGAAGAAGGCCTCGTCGGGCAGGCCGGCCTGGGCGACGTAGTCGCGGTGGGCCGATTCGACCACGATGGGCGCACCGCAGGCGTACACCTCGTGGCCCGAGAGGTCGGGGAAGTCCTGCAGCACGGCCTGGTGCACGAAGCCGGTGCGGCCGGTCCAGGCGTCTTCGGGCAGGGCGTCGGAGACCACCGGCACGTAACGCAGGTTGGGCATCTCGGCCAGGCGGGCCTCGATCCAGGCGCTCTGGTACAGGTCGGCCGGGCGGCGGCCGCCCCAGTACAGCGTGGCGGGCCGGGTGATGCCCTTGAACTGCATGTGCTCGATCACCGCCTTGATCGGCGCGAAGCCCGTGCCCGAGGCCAGCATCACGATGGGCTTGTCGCTGTCCTCGCGCAGGAAGAAGCTGCCGTAAGGGCCCTCGATGCGCAGGATGTCCTTTTCCTTCATGGCGCCGAACACGTGGTCGGTGAACTTGCCGCCCGGCATGTGGCGCAGGTGCAGTTCCAGCGCGGGCGCCGTGGCCTGCGTGTGCGGCGCGTTGGCCATGGAGTAGCTGCGGCGGTCGCCGTCGCGCAGCAGGAACTCGACGTACTGGCCCGCGTGGTACTGGAAGGCGTCGCTCGCCGGCAGCTGCAGGCGCAGCACGATCACGTCGTGCGAGGCGCGCTCCAGGGTGCTCACGCGCACCGGCATCTTCTTGATCGGGAAGGCGCCGGCCTCGGTGACCTGGCGCGATTCGAGCACCACGTCGCTGTGGGCCACGCCGCAGCAGGTCAGCACATAGCCGGCGGCCTCTTCGTCGGCGCTCAGCGCCTTGGGCTGGTGGTGGCCGTGCGTCACGCTGCCCGAGACCAGCTTGCACTTGCAGGAGCCACAGGCACCATCCTTGCAGCCGTACGGCAGGCCGATGCCCTGGCGGATGCCGGCGGCGAGCATGGATTCGTCGGGCTCGGCGGTGAAGGTGCGCCCACTGGGCTCGACGGTGATGGTGAATGTCATACTGGCACGTGTTGATACGGGAAAGGCCGTCGGGGTGGAACCCCCGCGCGGCAACCCTCTATTGTCTCAAATCCGGATTTCGCATGAGCCTTCTCGGCGCTTTGCCCGCACGCTTCCGGCGTGAACGGGTTCTCATCGTGGGTTGCGGCGACGTGGGCCAGCGCGCCGCGCGCGCGCTGGGCGGCGGCGCCCGCGTGCGCCTGCTGGCCCTCACCTCCAGCGCCGAGCGCAGCCCCGGGCTGCGCGCCCAGGGCATCACGCCGCTGCAGGGCAACCTGGACGACCCGCGCAGCCTGCGCCGCCTGGCCGGCCTGGCCACGCGCGTGCTGCACCTGGCCCCGCCGCCTTCGGACGAGCTGGCCGACTGGCGGCTGGACCCGCGCACCCGCGCGCTCACCCGGGCGCTGGCGCAGCGCTCGCTGCCCGCCTCGCTGGTCTACGGCTCGACCACCGGCGTCTACGGCGACGGCCAGGGCCGCTGGATGGACGAAGCCTCGCCCGCCAACCCCAAGACGCCGCGCGCCTGGCGCCGGGTGGACGCCGAGGCCGCCGTGCACTGGCTGGGCCGCGCCACCGGCGTGCGCACCTCGGTGCTGCGCATTCCCGGCATCTACGCCCCCGACCGGGCCGGTGGCACGCCGCGCGAGCGCCTGCTGCGCGGCACGCCGGTGCTGCGTGCCGAGGACGACGTGTACACCAACCACATCCACGCCGACGACCTGGCGCGTGCCTGCGTGCTGGCACTCTGGCGCGGCCGGCCGCAGCGCAACCTGAACGTGGTGGACGACACCGAGCTCAAGATGGGCGACTACTTCGACCTCGCGGCCGATCTGTACGGCCTGCCCCGGCCGCCGCGCGTGGCGCGTGAGGGCGCAGGCGATCAGTTGCCGCTGGTGCTGCTGAGTTTCATGAGCGAGTCGCGCCGGCTGCGCAACCAGCGCCTCAAGGGCGAGCTGGGCCTGCGGCTGCGCTACCCCACGGTGGCGCAGGGCCTGGCCTGAGCGGCGGGCGGGCAACAAAAAAGCCGTGCGGCTTGCCTGCACGGCTTGAGTCGTGGTGCCCGGGGTCGGAATCGAACCGACACTCCTTTCGGAACCGGATTTTGAGTCCGGCGCGTCTACCAATTTCACCACCCGGGCTGCCAGAAGGGAGACTCGAAATTATGGCACAGTGGTGGGATGAACTACCCGACGATTGAAGACGCCATCGGCAACACGCCGCTGGTGGCCCTGCAGCGCATTGGCGCGGCGGCCAACCAGGCACGAGGCAATGTGATCCTGGGCAAGCTGGAGGGCAACAACCCCGCCGGTTCCGTGAAAGACCGGCCCGCCGTTTCGATGATCAAGCGCGCCGAGGAACGCGGCGACATCAAGCCCGGCGACACCTTGATCGAAGCCACCTCCGGCAACACCGGCATCGCCCTGGCCATGGCAGCGGCCATCAAGGGCTACCGCATGGTGCTGATCATGCCGGAGGACCTCTCCATCGAACGCGCCCAGACCATGAAGGCCTTCGGCGCCGAGCTGATCCTCACCTCCAAGAGCGGTGGCATGGAGTCCGCGCGCGACCTGGCCGAGAAGATGCAGGCCGACGGCAAGGGCCGGGTGCTCGACCAGTTCGCCAACGCCGACAACCCGCGCATCCACTACGAAACCACCGGCCCCGAGATCTGGGAACAGACGGGCGGGCGCATCACCCATTTCGTGAGCGCCATGGGCACCACCGGCACCATCACCGGCGTGTCGCGCTTCCTGAAGGAGAAGAACCCGGCCGTGCGCATCATCGGCGCCCAGCCCAGCGAGGGTTCGCGCATCCCGGGCATCCGCAAGTGGCCCACCGAGTACCTGCCCAAGATCTACGACCCGAGCACGGTGGACGAGCTGGTCTACGTGGGCCAGGGCGACGCCGAGGCCATGTGCCGCCAGCTGGCGCGCGAAGAGGGCATCTTCGGCGGCATCTCGGCGGCGGGTGCCTGCTGGGTGGCGCAGCAGATCGCCAGCCAGGTCGAGAACGCCACCATCGTTTTCGTGGTCTGCGACCGGGGTGACCGCTACCTCTCCACCGGCGTTTTCCCGGCCTGATGGCCTGCCGCCGACCATGAGCACCGAATTCCGGTTCTGCCCCGTGTGCGCCACGCCGCTGGCACTGATCGGCATGGAAGAAGACGGCGGCTTCACCCAGCGGCTGCGCTGCCCGGCCTGCGGCTTCACCCACTGGAACAACCCCACGCCGGTGCTCGCGGCCATCGTGGAGATGGACGGCCACATCCTGCTGGCGCGCAACGCCGCCTGGCCGGGCAAGATGTTCGGCCTCATCACCGGCTTCATGGAAGCTGGCGAGACGCCCGAAGAGGGCATCCGGCGCGAGATCGCCGAGGAAACCTCGCTGGCGGTGGACGCGCTCGAGCTCGTGGGCGTGCACGATTTCCAGCGCATGAACCAGGTCATCATCACCTACCACGCCCGTGCGCACGGCGAGGTGCGGCTCTCGCCCGAGCTGGTGGACTACAAGTTGATGCGGCCCGAGCAGGTGCGCTGCTGGCGCGCCGGCACCGGGCTGGCCCTGGCGCAGTGGCTGCGCCAGCAGGGGCACGAGCCGGTCTTCATGGAAGATTTGCCACAGAAACCCGCCGCGGGTCCGGCCGACAGCGCCGGCTAGCGCGCGGCGGCGCCCGCGCAGGCGCCGCGGTGCGCTGTGTGCCGCTTAGAATGTTGACAACCCAGGAATACCCCCCCTCCCCATGACTGCCGACAAAGAACTCGATGCCCGCGGCCTGAACTGCCCTCTGCCCATCCTCAAAGCGAAGAAGGCATTGGCCGACATGCTCAGCGGCCAGACGCTCAAGGTGATCTCCACCGACGCGGGGTCGGTGCGTGATTTCCAGGCCTTCGCCAAGCAGACCGGCAACCTGCTGATGCAGCAGGAGACCGTGGGCGGCGACCACATCACCCTGCTCAAGCGCCGCTGAGCCCCGGCAGGCGCGATCAGGTCCCTTCATCCTTCACACGCCCCTGCCCACACACCATGGAAGTCCTGCTGCTTGATCCGCTCGTGCCCGAAGCGCTGGCCTGGTTGCAGGAGCGCCACGAGGTGGGCTTTAGGCCCGAACTGGCCGACGACCCCGCCGAGCTGCGCAAGAGCACCTACAAGACCCGCGCCATCGTGCTGCCGCCGCACGTGGTGGTCTCCAGCGAGTTCCTGGACTTCGCGCCCAAGCTCGAGATCGTGGCGCGCATGCAGATCTCCAGCGACAACACCGACCTCGACGCCTGTGCGCGGCGCAATGTGCGCGTGCTGCAGGCCCGCAGCGCCACGGTGCGCTCGAACGCCGAGTACCTGCTCTATGGCCTGTTGATGCTGTACCGCCGGGGCATGATCAGCGCGCTGCTGGGCCGCAAGATCGCCCAGGTGCGCATGGGGCGCGAGCTCTCGGGCAGCACGGTGGGCCTGCTGGGCCTGGCGCCCGTGGCGCACACGCTGGCGCCCATGCTGCGCAGCCTGGGCGTGCGCCTGCTGGGCTACGACCCGGCTGTGCACCACGCCGCCGAGATCTGGGACAAGCTCAAGGTCGAACCCGTGTCGCTGCAGGAGCTGCTGGCGCATTCGGACGCGATCTCGCTGCAGATGGTCTACGCCTCGCGTTTCCGGGGCTGGATCAACGAGCGCATGCTCAACCACTGCAAACCCGGCCAGCTCTGGGTGGGCGTGAGCCGCAGCTCGCTGTTCGACGCCGAGGCCCTGGCCCTGGCGCTGTGCGACGGCCGCATCGACGCCTGCCTGCTCGACGGCGCCAACCCGCAGTTCGCGGCCGAGGGCACGCCGCTGCACGGCATTCCCAACCTGCACCTCACCCCGCGCCTGGGCTCCCACACCCGCGAGGCCAAGCTGCGCGCCAGCTGGTACGTGGCGCACCGCATGCACGAGACGCTGTCGCCGGGCTCGATGCAGAACGAAGGCCGCGTCAGCGACTTCTCGGTGCTCGACAACATCGACTACCAGGACACGACGAGCGACCCGCAGGCGGTGTCGCCGTCGCAGTGGAGTTCCATCGCGATGCACAGGGGGTGATCCCCCCGCGCCGCACCTGCGCACCTGCGGTGCGTCACCCCCCAGGGGGCAATGCCTGCGGTCTGGCAGAGCCAGTCCCGCGGCATTCTGGAAAGGTTCAGGCGCTCAGGCGGGCCAGTTGCTCGCGCACCTTGTCCAGCGTGGCGCTGAAGTCGGCCACCCGTTTCTTTTCCTGATCGATCACGGCGGGCGGTGCCTTGGCCACGAAGGCTTCGTTCGAGAGTTTGCCGTTGGCCTTGACGATCTCGCCTTCCAGGCGGGCCGCTTCCTTGCCCAGGCGGGCCTTTTCGGCGGCGACGTCGATTTCCATGAACAGGCACATGCGCGCCTCGCCCACCACGGCCACGGGCGCGGCCTGCGCGGCGGCGGCCCAGGCGGCCTCGTCCTCGAACACGCGCACTTCGTTGAGCTTGGCCAGGGCCTGAAGCACCGGGCCAGCGGCCTGCATGAAGGCGGTGTCGCCCAGCACGTAGAGCGGCAGGCGCGTGGCCGGTGACACGTTCATCTCACCGCGCAGCGTGCGGCAGGCATCGACCAGGGCCTTGAGCTTGACCACGTGGGCGATGGCGGCCTCGTCGATCTTGCTGGGCTGGCTCTCGGGGTAGCGCGCGATGCTCACCGACGCGCCGGGCAGGCCGGCCACCGGCGCGACCTTCTGCCAGAGTTCTTCGGTGATGAAGGGGATGATCGGGTGCGCCAGCCGCAGAATGGCTTCGAGCGTGCGGATCAGCGTGCGCCGCGTGGCGCGCTGCTGCGAGGCGTCGCCGGTCTGGATCTGCACCTTGGCGATCTCCAGGTACCAGTCGCAGAACTCGTTCCAGACGAAGTCGTAGATCGCGTTGGCCACGTTGTCGAGGCGGTATTCGGCGAAGCCCTTGGCCACCTCGGCCTCGACCTTCTGCAGCACCGAGCTGATCCAGCGGTCGGCCTGACTGAAGCTCAGGTAGCCGTGGAAGGGCTGGCCCACGGCGCATTCGGCCTTGGTGTGTTCCTGCAGGCCGCAGTCGTGGCCTTCGCAGTTCATCAGCGTGAAGCGCGTGGCGTTCCAGAGCTTGTTGCAGAAGTTGCGGTAGCCCTCGCAGCGCTTGCTGTCGAAGTTGATGCTGCGGCCCAGCGAGGCAAGCGCGGCGAAGGTGAAGCGCAGCGCGTCCGCGCCGTAGGCGGGAATGCCCTCGGGGAATTCCTTCTCGGTCTGCTTGCGCACCTTGGGCGCGGTCTCGGGCTTGCGCAGGCCGGTGGTGCGCTTCTCCAGCAGCGGTGCGAGGGCGACGCCGTCGATCAGGTCCACCGGGTCGAGCACGTTGCCTTCGCTCTTGCTCATCTTCTGGCCCTGCGCGTCGCGCACCAGGCCGTGGATGTACACGTGCTTGAACGGCACGCGGCCGGTGAAGTGCGTGGTCATCATGATCATCCGGGCGACCCAGAAGAAGATGATGTCGTAGCCCGTCACCAGCACGGTGCTGGGCAGGTAGAGGTTGAAGTCTTCGGTTGCGCCGTCCTTCTGGTTCGGCCAGCCCATGGTGCTGAACGGCACCAGGGCCGAGGAGTACCAGGTGTCGAGCACGTCGGGGTCGCGCGTGAGCGTCCGGCCCGGCGCCTTGGCCTGGGCCTCGGCTTCGTTGCGCGCCACGATCACGTTGCCGGCTTCGTCGTACCAGGCCGGGATCTGATGGCCCCACCAGAGCTGGCGGCTGATGCACCAGTCCTGGATGTTGTTCATCCACTGGTTGTAGGTGTTGACCCAGTTCTCCGGCACGAAGCTGACCTCGCCCGAGGCAACGGCGTCGATCGCCTTCTGCGCGATGCTCTTGCCGGTGGGGTCGGATTCGCTGACCTTGGACATGGCGACGAACCACTGGTCCGTCAGCATGGGCTCGATCACCTGGCCGGTGCGCGCGCAGCGCGGCACCATGAGCTTGTGCTTCTTGGTTTCCACCAGCAGGCCGGCGGCTTCCAGGTCGGCCACCACGGCCTTGCGGGCCACGAAGCGGTCCATGCCGCGGTATTTGGCCGGGGCGTTCTCGTTGATGGCCGCGTCCAGCGTGAGCACGCCGATCAGGGGCAGGCCGTGGCGCAGGCCGACGGCATAGTCGTTGTTGTCGTGCGCGGGCGTGACCTTGACCACGCCGGTGCCGAACTCGCGGTCCACGTAGGTGTCGGCGATCACCGGGATCTCGCGGTCGCACAGCGGCAGCTTCACTGTCTTGCCGATCAAGGCGGTGTAGCGCTCGTCTTCCGGGTGCACCATCACGGCCACGTCGCCCAGCATGGTTTCGGGGCGGGTGGTGGCCACCGTGAGCGACCCGCTGCCGTCGCTCAACGGGTAGGCGATGTGCCAGAGGAAGCCGTCTTCCTCTTCGCTTTCCACTTCCAGGTCGGAGACGGCGGTCTTGAGCACCGGGTCCCAGTTCACCAGGCGCTTGCCGCGGTAGATCAGGCCCTGCTCGTACAGGCGCACGAAGGTTTCGGTGACGACGGTGCTGAGCTTGTCGTCCATGGTGAAGTACTCGCGGTCCCAGTCCACGCTGTCGCCCATGCGGCGCATCTGCGTGGTGATGGTGTTGCCGCTGTGCTCCTTCCACTCCCAGACCTTGGCGACGAAGTTCTTGCGCGCCTCGGCCGGGGTCGGCCCCATGTCGTGGCGGCTGATCCCCTGGGCCTGCAGCTGGCGCTCCACCACGATCTGGGTGGCGATGCCGGCGTGGTCGGTGCCGGGCACCCAGACCGTGTTCGCGCCCGCCATGCGGTGGTAGCGCGTGAGGCTGTCCATGATGGTCTGGTTGAACGCGTGGCCCATGTGCAGGGTGCCGGTCACGTTCGGCGGCGGCAGCTGGATCGCGAACGAGGGGGCATCGGCCTGCGGTACCCCGGTGCCGCGGAAGCCGGCGGCGCCATAGCCGCGCTGTTCCCACTCGGGGCCCCAGCGGGCTTCGAGCGGAGCGGGTTCGAACGATTTGGCCAGGGATTGCAGGCCAGGCTGGTTCAGGGTGTCGGTCATGGGCGCGCCAAAAATGGAAACGGCATCCCGCAGGATGCCGTCTGGGAAAGCAGGGGGAAGACCCTGATTTTAGCTAGGCAGTTGGCGGGCCGCTTCGATGCAGGCTTTCAGCACCTTCGCGTCGCCGATCTGGTTGGCCAGCAGCAGGATCAGGCGGGCGTTGAGCAGCTCCGCGGCTTCGCGGCTGAGGCCGGCGTGGGCGTCGAGCAGCTGTTCGTAGAACGCGTCGGCGTCCTGGAAATGCAGGTCTTGTTTCATGGGGTTTTGTCTCCGAGCAGGCCGAGGGAGCGTTCGATGGCCGTGACCAGCCGCGCGTTGATGGTGTCGCCGGTGGCGGCGAGGTAGCCGTCGGGGCGCACGAGGGCCCAGGCCTGGCCGAAGACCTGGCAGGCGCCCTGCAGGTGGCACTCCGGGTCGCGCACGTGCTCCAGTGCCTGGGCGGGGGCATCGGCGCCCAGCACCTGCACGCAGCGCACCGGGGCGTCCTGGCCGAGCCGGCGCAGGCGTTGCAGGGCGGCGGGCGCAAGCTCGCCGAACACCAGCACCAGCAGGTCGCCCTGGGCCCAGTTCAGCAGATCGTTGACTTGGCCGCGGGTGCCGTCGGCCCAGGCGAAGGGCACGTTTTGCACCGACTGTCCGGCCGCGCTGCCGGGCGCGTAGGTGCAGGCGCCGGACTGGCTGTAGGGGTTGGCCACGGCCATGCGGCCGGTGTTGATGAGGCTGCGCGCGAACGGGTACTGCTTGGCCAGGCCGATGGCGGCCTGGCGGAACAGGCGTTCGCTGCCGTCGGCCGGGCGCAGGAAGCGCGCGGTGCGGTTGGTCACGCACACGTTCTGCTGCGCGGCTTCCAGGCGCTCGTCCTGGTAGCTTTGCAGCAGGGCCGGGTCGGCCTTGCCGCGCAGCACGGCGGCGAGTTTCCAGGCCAGGTTGTCGGCGTCGGCCACGCCGGTGTTGCCGCCGCGAGCGCCGAAGGGGCTGACGACCTTGGCCGAGTCGCCCATGAGGAAGACGCGGCCGTGGCGCATGGCGTGCACGCATTCGCTGCGGTAGGCGTAGGGGCCGACCCAGACGATTTCGACGCCCACGTCGGGCCCGAACTGGCGTGCCAGGCGCTCGCGCACCACGTCTTCGCGGCTCACGTAGGCGGGGTCGGCGTTGGGGGCCATCTGGTAGTCGATGCGCCAGACGTCGTCGGCCATGAGGTGTTGCCAGACGGCGCGGTTCTCGTTGAACGGGGCTTCGATCCAGGTGTGGCGTTCGGCTGGCGGGTGGGTGGTGAAGCGCACGTCGGCGATGCACCAGCGGTCGTCGCCGCGGCGCGAGTCGAAGGGGACGTTGAGCCATTTGCGCAGCGGGCTGTTGGAGCCGGTGGCGTCGATGACGTGGTCGGCTTCGATGCGGTAGCTGCCGGCGGGGGTTTCGATGGTGAGGGTGGCGGCGTCGGCGTTTTGCTCGAAGGCGGTGAGGCGGTTCTGCCAGCGCAGTTCGACGGCGCCGAGTTCCTGCACGCGGTCGACGAGGAAGGCCTCGATGTAGAACTGCTGGATGTTGATGAAGGGCGGCTGGCTGGAGAGGTGGAAGTTGCCTTGTTGGCGCAGGTCGAAGTTGTAGACCTCGTCGTCACCGGCGAAGGTGCGGCCCACGCTCCACTGGGTGCCTTTGGCGGCGATGCGCTCGAAGATGCCCAGGCGCTGGAAGATTTCGAGCGATTTCTGGGTGTAGCAGATGCCGCGCGAGGAGGCACCCTTGACGCCGACGGTGTTGTCCTCGTCGATGAGCACGGCTTTCACGCCCAGGCGGGCGAGGGAGCAGGCGAGGGTGAGGCCGGTGATGCCGCCGCCCACGATGACGATGGGGTGGCGGACCCGGGTTTCGCTTTTCAGTTCGGGTGGGGGGACGAATTCGTACTCGGGCAGCACGTAGCCCGCACCGCTGGTGAATTCGTAGTTGTTGGTGTGGGCTGTCTCTCGGTATGCGGTCAGTGACATGCATCGCTCCTTGTTTTCGTTGCCTTCATGTTTCTGTTTCGCTCTGCGACCTCGCGGGCCCGGCGACGCCCGGCACTCTGCTCCGCGGGTGTCCCCCGGCGGCTGGTGCCGCCTCCTCCTTTACCCCGCTGCGCAGAGCACCGGGCATCACCGAGCCAGGGCGGTGCTTGAATGCACTTCTGTGCATGCGCGCACGGAGGTCGGCGAAGGGTGGGTGAGGGGCGCAGCGAAGTAAAGGAGGAGAACCGGCGAAGCCGGTTCGGGGGACATGAGCGGAGCCCCTCACCCACCCTTCGCCGACCGGACCCGGCCAACGCCAACGCCAAGACCCTCAGGCCTTGACGCGCGCAGCCACCTCCGGCCGGTCGTTCTGTTGCGGCTTCAGCGGCGCGGCGGATTTGCCCTCGGCGCGTTCCTTGCGCCACTGCTCCTTGCGCGCCGTCCACTCGGCCAGGCGCGCATGCGCGGTCTTGCTTTCCTTGAGCATCTCGAACTCGTCGGCCAGCTGTGCCGTGAGCTCCAGGCGGATGCCATTCGGGTCGAAGAAGTAGATGCTCTTGAAGATGTGGTGGTCCGTCACCCCCAGCACCTCGATGCCGCCCGCTTCCAGGCGCGCCTTGGTGTTCTCCAGCTCCTCCACCGTGTCCACGCGGAAACTGATGTGGTTCACCCACTTCGGCGTGTTCGGGCTGGGCAGCGCGGCCTCGTCGTCGCCCAGGTCGAAGAAGGCGATGAAGGAACCGTCCTGCAGCCGGAAGAAGAAGTGCGTGTACGGGCAGTACTCGCCCGTGCTCGGCACGTAATCGCTCTGGATGATGTGGTACAGCGGCAGGCCCAGGATGTCCTCGTAGAAACGGCGCGTTTCCTCGGCGTCCTTGGCACGGTACGCATAGTGGTGCAACTGCTGGATCGGTGCGGGCGGGGCAGGGT